>OMQS01000031.1 GCA_900313295.1 uncultured Eubacteriales bacterium | reverse complement strand
ATCACGCGGTTCCCCGAGGCGGACTGCTGCGCCTGCTGCGGCACCCATGTGGCGCAGTCGGGGCAGGTGGGGCTGGTGAAATTCATCGGCTGGCAGAAATTTCGGGACGGCGTGCGGCTGGAGCTGCTGTGCGGAGAGCGGGCGATGCAGTATCTGGCCATGAACTGGGAGCAGAACAGCGCCGTGGGACGGAGCCTGTCCGTGAAGGCGGAGAAGACCGCCGGCGCCGTGGAGCGGCTGCTGGGGGAGGTGCAGGCGCTGAAGATGCGCTGCGCCGCGCTGGAGGAGGCAGAGTTTGCCCGTCTGGCGGAGGAGAATCGGGACGGGGGCGACGTGGTGCTGGTGCGGCCGCCCATGGAGTCCGACGCCGTGCGGCGGCTGTGCGACGCCGTGAGCCGCACCTGCGGCGGCCGGTGCGCCGTGTTCGCCGGCGAGAGCGGCGGCTACAAATACGCCGTCATCCACGCCGGACAGGACGTTGCCCCCCTTATCAAGCAGATGAACGCCGCCCTCCACGGCCGCGGCGGCGGACGGGACGGCTTTGCCCAGGGCAGCGTCGCCTGCACGGAGGACGAGCTGCGGCGTTTTTGGGCATAAAGCGCATAAAATAAGATAAATCCGGCAAAAAGGCCGCGTTTTTTGGCTATTTGTGTCTATCCATTCCGTTAAAATAGTGTTATACTGATGCATGCTGAACTGAGTTTATAGCGGAGAAAGTGTACTATGCAAGCTGAAAACAAGCTGGGCGTCATGCCCATTAAAAAATTGATTTGGAATATGTCCCTGCCCATCATCGTGTCCATGCTGGTGCAGGCGCTTTACAACATCGTGGACAGCGTATTCGTCTCCTGGGTCAGCGAGGCGTCGCTGACGGCGGTGTCGCTGGCGTTTCCGGCGCAGAACCTGATGATCTCGCTGGCCGCCGGCACGGCCGTGGGCGTCAACGCTCTCATGGGGCGGGCGCTGGGCGCCAAGAAGCAGCAGCGGGCGGACGCCGTGGCCATGAACGGCCTGTTTCTGGCGCTGGTGGGCTTCGCGGTGTGCGCCGTGCTGGGGCTGACTCTTTCGGACTTTTTCTTCCGCAGCCAGACGGACGTGGAGGAGATCGTCCAGATGGGCAACCAGTACCTCATGATCGTCATGGGCTGCTCCGCGGGCGCCTTCGGCCAGATGATGCTGGAGCGGCTGCTGCAGGGCACGGGGCACAGCATCCTCTCCATGTATACCCAGGGGGCGGGCGCCATTATCAACATCATCCTCGACCCCATTTTCATCTTCGTGCTTGACATGGGCGTGGCCGGCGCCGCCGTTGCCACCGTTATCGGCCAGATCTGCGCCTGCATCTTCGCTCTGGTGCTGAACATAAAGAAAAATCCGGAGATCCGGCTGGTGTTTCGGGGCTTCCGCCCCAACTGGCGCATCATCGGCAGCATTTACGCCATCGGCCTGCCCTCCGTGGTGATGATGGCCATCGGCTCGGTGATGACCTTCCTCATGAACAAGATCCTCATCACCTACCACTCCGCCCGCGAAACTGCCGCCACCGCCTTCGGCATCTATTTCAAGCTCAACAGCTTCGTGTTCATGCCCGTGTTCGGCCTGAACAACGGCGTTGTGCCCATCATTGCCTACAACTACGGCGCCCAGCAGCGCGCCCGCATGATCGAAACCATCAAGCGCAGCACCCTGTACGCCTCCTGCATCATGATCATCGGCATGGCGCTTTTCCAGATCTTCCCCGCCACCCTGCTGAAAATTTTCAAGGCCACGGACACCATGATGTCGGTGGGCGTCCCCGCCCTGCGGATCATCTCCCTGAGCTTCTGTCTGGCCGGCGCGTGCATTGCGCTGGGCGGCTGCTTCCAGGCGCTGGGCAAGTCCGTTTACTCCCTCGTGGTGTCCTTCATCCGCCAGCTGGTGCTGCTGATACCGGTGGCTTTTGTGCTGGCGCAGATCGGCCACAGCATGGGCAACGACAATCTGGTGTGGTGGTGCTACCCCATTGCGGAGGTCTTTTCCCTTGGCGTGTCCCTCCTGTGCTACCGCCGGCTGTACCGCACCCTCATCTCCAAGCTGCCGGAAAACGGCCCCGAAGTGCAGTGACGCTTCCCCGCCGTCATATAAAAAGATGCAAAACCGCCGCCTCCTTTCGGAAGCGGCGGTTTTGCATATAAGGGGAAGAATACGGTATGGAAAAGAAAAGAGAGGGGATGGTTTACTTATGTCTTGTGGCGGCGGAAACGACTCCCACGAGCACAAGGACTCCGGCCAAAGCGGCCAAAAGAATGTTCAGTATCATGTGATTTGACCTCCTATTTTTATATGTTATCCGGATGAGTTTATATTAGCAGACTCTTGGCGATTTGTAAAACGAATGTTATTCATTGTTTTGATGAAATTTTCTTGTGCTAAAATGGGAAATATGATACACTGGGGAAAAGAAGTGCGGCGGCGTTCGAGAGGGACGGGGAGCGTACAGTCGCCCCGCCCGACGATGGACACCGCTTTTTCATAAAAATGTCATTCCGAGGAGCGAGGCGACGTGGGAATCCGTTTCCCCTGTGCGGCAGGGGTGCGGTGCGGGGGCGTACGGATTGCCACACCAGCCAGCGGGCTGGTTCGCAATGACAGGGTTTTTGGCAGGAAGGTGCGGCGTGAAAGATCAAAAAGGAGGTGCAGAGGCATGAGCGTGACAAAATATCAGGTATTTTTGGCAGTGGTGGACTGCGGCGGCTTCACACGGGCGGCAGAGGAGCTGCACTTCACCCAGTCGGGCGTCAGCCACACCATTGCCGCGCTGGAAAACGAACTGGGTGTTCCGCTGTTTGCCCGCAACCGCGGCGGCGTGACGCTGACGGCGGACGGGCGGGCGCTGCTGCCCTACATACAGACCCTGTGCGACAACGCCCGCGTGCTGGAGCAAAAGGCGCAGGAGCTGCGGGGGCTGGAGGCCGGCCTTGTGCGGGTGGCCACGTTCAACAGCGTGTCGGTGCAGTGGCTGCCGTACATTCTCAAATCTTTTCGGGAGGAGTATCCCCGCATTGAGTTTGAGCTGCTGCCCTTCGTGGAAAACACCGAGCTGGAGAACTCCGTGCTCAGCGGCCGCGCCGACTGCTGCTTTGCCAGCCTCCCCACGGTGCAGACGCTGGACACTTGGATCCTGCATCGGGATCAGTGGCGGGTGATCGTGCCCTACGGCCATCCGCTGGCAGGACGGGATCCCTTTCCGCCGGAGGCGCTGGCCACAGAGCCGTTCATTTACTTGCAGGAGGGCGACGACTACGAGATCCGCGCCGTGTTCGACCGGCTGCAGATCCAGCCGAACATCCAGTACATCCTGCGGGACGACCCCTCCATTCTGGCCATGGT
>OMQS01000002.1 GCA_900313295.1 uncultured Eubacteriales bacterium | reverse complement strand
CTGCGGATCGTATTTTGAGCCGGCGAAAAAACTTTTTTCTGCCAAAGGGGCTGCAGTCCGCCTTTAAGATAACCTAATTTCTTATTTCTTATTTTTGATTTTTCTAATATAGAACAGGAGTTACTGCTATGAAATGTGAAGAAATCTTTGCCGCTCTGGAGCTGCTGGAAAAGGAGCGGGGCATCCCCCAGGATTTTATGCTGGAAAAGATCGTGCAGGCCCTCGCCACCGCCTATAAGCGCGACCACGAGGACGTGGAAAACGTGGTGGTGGACGTGAACGAGGAAAAGCACGACCTGAAGATGTTTGTGGAGAAGACCGTGGTGGAGGCGGTGGAGAACCCCGCCGCCGAAATCTCCGCCGAGGAGGCCAAGGCCATCTCCGCCAAGTACCATGTGGGCGACACCGTGCGCTTCCCCGTGAAGAACGTGGACTTCGGCCGCATCGCCGCCGGCAACGGCAAGCAGGTCATCATTCAGGGGCTGCGGGAGGCCGAGCACGGCATGATCTATGACGAGTTCAACTCCAAGCAGCACGAGATCCTCACCGGCACCGTGCTGCGCATCGACCAGCGCACCGGCAACGCCACCGTGCGTCTGGGCACCGGCGCCGACGCCACCGACGCTGTGCTCCCTCTGGGCGAGCAGGTGATGGGCGAGGAATACTACGAGGGGCAGATGCTGAAGGTGTACCTGGTGGAAGTGCGCCGCGGCAGCCGCGGCCCGCAGATGCTCATTTCCCGCACCCACCCGGGGCTTGTCAAGCGCCTGTTCGAGCTGGAGGTGCCGGAAATTTTCGACGGCACGGTGGAGATCCGCTCCATCGCCCGCGAGGCCGGCAGCCGCACGAAGATGGCTGTGTATTCCTCCGATGAAAACGTGGATCCCATCGGCGCCTGCGTAGGCCCCCGCGGCCAGCGCGTGAACGCCATCGTGGAGGAGCTGCACGGGGAGAAGATCGACATCGTGCCCTTCAGCGAGGATCGGGCGCAGTTTGTGGCCGCCGCTCTGGCACCGGCGGACGTCATCAGCGTGGCCATGTCCGAGGACGGCAAAGCCTGCCGCGCCATCGTGCCGGACGATCAGCTGAGCCTGGCCATCGGCAAGGAGGGGCAGAACGCCCGTCTGGCCGCCCGCCTCACCAGCTGCAAGATCGACATCAAGCCCGCGTCCTACCACGAGGGAGAGGCAGCTGAGTAATTAAGCCTCGCAGAGTTCGCGTCCGCAGACGCGAAAAATTGAGATCATTTTTCACCGCGACATGCGCGTGGGGAAAAATACCTCTCAGTCTGCAAGTGTGGATTTTTGCCGCAGGCGGCAAAATTATGCACGCAGCAGACTGCAAACCCCTTGGCAGAAAAAACAAAGTTTTTTCGCCAGTAATATTTGGGAGGGTACGCCATGCAGAAGCAGCGGAAAATTCCCCAGCGGCAATGTGTGGGGTGCCGCACCATGAAGGATAAAAAGGCGCTGGTGCGCATCGTGAAGACGCCGGAGGGGGAAATTTGTGTGGACACCACCGGCAAAAAGGCCGGACGAGGCGCCTATATCTGCCCCGACGCCGCCTGCCTGCAGCGGGCTATGAAGTCCAGAGCGCTGGAGCGCTCCTTTGAAACGGCCATCGGGGAAGATGTGTATGCGGCGCTGCAGGCGCAGATCGGAGGCTGAAGGTGGAGAGGATCCTGTCTATGCTGGGTCTGGCGCACAAGGCCGGACGGGTGGAGATCGGTGAGGAGCCGGTGGGTTCCGCCGCCCGCGCCAAGAAAGCGCGGATCATTCTGGTGGCGTCCGACGCCGCTACCGGCTCCGTGCGGCGCGCCATGAGCTTTGCCAATACGGGGAGCTGCCTGTGTCTGGTGATCCCCGCCACGAAAAACGAGCTGGGTCGGGCACTGGGGCGCACAAGCTGCGCAATGGCCGCGGTGACGGACATCGGTTTTGCCGACGCCGTGGCGAAAAAGCTGGCGGCGCTGGAGCCGAAAAAATATGAGAGCGCCGCAGAGCGCATGGCCGTGAAAGCTCAGCGCGCCAGAGAGCGCCGGCAAGAGCAGCTCAACCACGAAAAGAACCTGCGCATGGGGAAGAAGAAAGCGCCGAAGTCCGCGCCGCCGGAGGAAAAGAGCCGGTCGGAAAAGGAGAAAGCTCCCCCGACGGGGCGCAGTACGCCGGAGCGGAAAAGAGCCGGCAGACCCGACGGCAGGACGCACGCCGCCGCAAGGCAGCGGCAGAAGGCGCAGGCTCGTGTCCGGTTTGAGGGCAGCCGTCCGGTGAAAAAAGGCAAAGGCTCCGGACGCAAGGATCCGTAAACTACCGCACCACTATTGCACGCAGGTGTGCGGCCTGCCGATAAAACGGCAAGGAAGGGTGTGTGAGGGAAACCCAAGAAGGGTGTCCCTCGCCATGGAAACCAATCGTTTTTGAAACTTTTTCAAGGCTTCAAAAACTTAGGCAGCGGGGCGAAAAGACTTTTTCGACACGCTGATTCGTATCACAATGATGGAGGTGGCTTTATTTGGCTAATATCGGGAACAAATATAGGGTGCATGAGGTGGCAAAGGACTTCGGCGTGCCCACCAAGCAGATCACGGAAATCCTGACGCAGTATGCGCAGACGCCCAAAAACCACATGCAGGTGCTGGAGGATCATGAGCTGTCGCTGATCTTCGAGTATCTGACGCAGCACAATCCGGTGTCCGGCATTCAGGTGATCTTTGCCGAGGGTATGAAGCCCGCCGCGGAGAAAAAGCCCGAGCCTGCCGCCGAGAAGAAGGCCGAGCCGAAGAAGGATGCCGCCAAAGCGCCCGCCGCCAAGCCGGCACAGGTGCAGAAGAAGCCGGAGGCGAAGCCTGCCCAGCAGCCCAGCCAGCCGGTGAGCCGCGTGCCCAAGACCAAGGTGGTGGACACCAGCAAGGCCACCAACATCAACCTGGCCAAGTACGACGAGAAGCTGCAGGACATGGCCGACAGCCGCACCGGCGGCGGACGCCGCGACCAGCAGCAGACCCAGGGCAAGGAGAAATTCCGCAACAGCAAGCAGCGCCGCGACAACAACTTCGTCAGCAACAAGCGCAAGCAGGAGGAGGCAGACCGCCTGCGCCGCCTGCGTCTGGAGGTCATCAAGAAGACCCCCGTCACCGTGCAGATCCCCGACGAGATCAGCGTGGGTGAGCTGGCCAGCCGCATGAAGAAGACCGGCGCAGAGGTCGTGAAGTGCCTGATGAAGAACGGCGTCATGGCCTCCCTGAGCCAGATGATCGACTTTGACACCGCCGCCATTATTGCCGAGGAAATGGGCTGCAAGGTAGAAAAGGAAGTGGTCGTCACCATTGAGGAAAAGCTCATTGACGACCACGAGGACAAGGCCGAGGATCTGGTGCCCCGCGCCCCCGTGGTGGTGGTCATGGGTCACGTTGACCACGGCAAGACCAGTCTGCTGGACTACATCCGCAACGCCCATGTGGCCAGCGGCGAGGCTGGCGGCATTACCCAGCACATCGGCGCGTACCAGGTGATGGTAAACGGAAAGCCCATCACCTTCCTGGATACTCCGGGCCACGAGGCCTTCACCTCCATGCGCGCCCGCGGCGCCATGGTCACGGACATCGCCATTCTGGTGGTGGCCGCCGAGGACGGCATCATGCCCCAGACCGTGGAGTCCATCAACCACGCCAAGGCCGCAGGCATCCCCATTATCGTGGCCATCAACAAAATGGATAAACCCGAGGCCAACCCCGAGCGCATCAAGCAGCAGCTCACGGAGTACGGCCTGGTGTGCGAGGACTGGGGCGGCGACACCATTGTGTGCCCCATCTCCGCCAAAACCGGCATGGGCGTGGAGAACCTGCTGGAAATGCTCACCCTCACCGCCGAGGTGGGCGAGCTGAAGGCCAACCCCAACCGCGCCGCACAGGGCACGGTCATCGAGGCGCGGCTTGATAAGGGGCGCGGCCCCGTGGCCACCCTCTTGGTGCAGAACGGCACGCTGCATCAGGGCGACATCATCATCGCCGGTACCAGCGTGGGTCGTGTGCGCGCCATGGTCAGCGACAAGGGGCAGAAAATCACCTCCGCAGGCCCCTCCGTGCCCGTGGAGATCACGGGTCTGAGCGAGGCGCCCTCTGCCGGCGCCACCTTCAACGCCGTGGCCGACGAAAAGCTGGCTCGTGAACTGGTGGAGCAGCGCAAGGCCGAGGAGAAGGCCAAGGCCAACACCCCCGTGAGCAAGGTGTCTCTGGAGGATCTGTTCAGCCAGATCCAGGCGGGCGAAATGAAGAATCTGAACCTCATCGTCAAGGCCGACGTGCAGGGCAGCGTGGAAGCCGTGAAGGCATCTCTGGAGAAGCTCTCCAACGACGAGGTGCGCGTGCGGGTCATCCACGGCGGTGTGGGCGCCATCAACGAATCCGACGTGATGCTGGCGTCCACCTCTCAGGCCATCATCGTGGGCTTTAACGTGCGTCCCGACGCAGCCGCCCGCGACAGCGCCGCCCGCGCCAACGTGGACATGCGGATGTACCGCGTGATCTACGACGCCATCAACGAGATCGAGGCCGCCATGAAGGGCATGCTGGCGCCCAAGTATCGGGAGGCTCTGCTGGGTCACGCCGAGGTGCGCCAGACCTACAAGGTGTCCGGCGTCGGCACCGTGGCGGGCTGCTACGTGCAGGACGGCAAGATCCAGCGCAAGGACTGCCAGGTGCGTCTGGTGCGCGACGGCATCGTTATCCACGAGGGAGTGCTGGCTTCCCTGCAGCGGTTTAAGGACCAGGTGAAGGAGGTTGCCTCCGGCTACGAATGCGGCCTGACCATTGAGAAGTTCAATGATATTAAGGAAGGCGACATTATTGAAGCCTTTACTATGGAGGAAATTCCGCAGTAAAGGAGAATGACACTTTTTCGGAACACAGTAATTAAGCCGAGGGGCGGGCGTTTCGCCCGCCCCGTTTTTTAGAAAATCAGACTGCAATTCTCTTGGCAAAAAACGAAGTTTTTTCGCCAGTTATTGAAAGGAGGATGTGTTTTATTATGGCATCCAATCGTATCGGACGCATCAACGAGGAGATCCGCAAGGAGCTTTCGGCTCTGCTGCGGACGGTGAAGGATCCTCGCGTGGCGGAGGCCATGCTCACCATTACTCACGTGGACACCACTCCCGACCTGCGCCAGTGCAAAGTCTATGTCAGCGCACTGAACTGCAAGGATGAAAAGGACATGATGCGCGGGCTGAAGTCCGCCGCGGGCTTTCTGCGTCGGGAGCTGGGCAGCCGCATCGACCTGCGCTACACGCCGGAGCTTCTGTTCATCGCCGACGATTCCATTGCCTACGGCGCCCATATTCTGGACATGCTGAACCATGTGAAGCCCGCCAACCCCGAAAACGAGAACATCGTGCTGCCGGAGGACATAAAATGACCATTCAGGAAACCGCAGCCCTGCTGCAAACCATGGATCGGGTGCTGCTGCTGACCCATATTCGCCCCGACGGCGACACCATCGGCTCCGCCGCCGCCCTGTGTCAGGCACTGCGGGATATGGGCAAGACCGCCTATCTGCTGCCAAACGCCGGCACCACGGAAACTTACAAGCCATACGCCGAAGGCTACTGGGGGGCGGAGGATTTCAAGCCGGACTATGTGGTGTCCGTGGACATCGCCGCCCTGAGCCTGCTGCCGGAAAATGCGAAAAAATACGCCGGATGTATCCATCTGGCCATTGACCATCATCCCTCCAACGAGGGTTTCGCTCCGCACCTGTGTGTGATGCCGGAAATGGCCGCCTGCGGCGAGATCATCTATGAGATCGTGCATCTGTTGACGCCGGTGACAAAAGAGATCGCCCTGCCGCTGTATGTGGCTGTTTCCACGGACACGGGCTGCTTTGTGTACGCCAACACCTCCGCCCACACCCACCGCGTGGCGGCGGCGCTGCTGGAAACGGGCATCGACGTGGCGGGGGTGAACAAGGCGCTGTTTCGCACCAAGAGCCGCACGAGGCTGGCCATGGAGGCGTGGATGGCGGAATGGGCAGAGTATTACGACAATGACCGCGTGGTCATCATGCAGATCCCCCGCTCCCTGTGCCTGGACTACAGAGCCACGGAGGCGGACGTGGAGGAGCTGTCCAGTCTGGCGGCTCTGGTGGCCGGCACCGACTGCGGCGTGACGCTGCGGGAACTGGAGGGCGGTCGGGTGAAGATCTCCCTGCGCACGGGGCCGCGGGTCAACGCCACGGCGGTGTGTGCCCTGCTGGGCGGCGGCGGACACGCCGCTGCCGCAGGAGCCACCATCAGCGGCTCCATGAAAGAGGCGAAGCAGGCCGTTTTGCAGGCCATCGACATGGTGGTGGGCGAGTAAATGGCAAACGGCATCATTATCATTGACAAGCCCGCCGGCTGGACAAGCATGGACGTCTGCGCGAAGCTGCGGGGCATATTGAAAACCAAAAAGATCGGCCACGCCGGCACGCTGGACCCCATGGCCACCGGCGTGCTGCCGGTGTTCGTGGGGCAGGCCACCCGCGCCGTGAGCTTTGCCGAGAGCGGTGAAAAGGAGTATGTGGCCGGCCTGCGGCTGGGGCTTACCACCAACACGCAGGACACCGAGGGGGAAACGCTTGCGCAGACCGCCGTTTGCTGTGACCGCGCGGCGGTGGAGGCGGTGCTGCCCCGCTTTGTCGGGGAGATCAGCCAGATCCCGCCCATGTTTTCCGCCATAAAAATAAACGGCCAAAAGCTCTACGACCTGGCGCGGCAGGGCAAAGAGGTGGAGCGCAAACCCCGTCCTGTGACCATATTCGGCCTGGAAGTGGTGGAGCAGGTGTCAGAAACGGACTTTATCCTGCGCATCCGTTGCTCCAAGGGCACCTATGTGCGCACCCTGTGCCACGACATCGGGCAGGCGCTGGGCTGCGGCGGGTGCATGTACTCCCTGCGGCGCACCATGGCCGCCGGCTTCACGCTGGAGGAAAGCGTGAAGCTCGAGCAGGTGCAGCAGGAGGGCGAGGCGCTGCTGCGCCCCACGGACAGCCTGTTTCGCCAGTATCCGGTCTACCGGCTGCGGACGCAGAAGCAGGAGGAGCGGTGCCGCAACGGCAATCCGTTCTACATCAAGGAGGAGCTGGCGGAGGGCATCTACCGCATTTACGGCGCAGACGGGGCATTTCTCTGCCTGAGCCGCTTGCAGGAGGGGACTATGACCTCCCTGAAAAACTTTTTCGGAGCGTGAATGAATTTGAAGCAGACTGTCATTGCCCTGGGTTTTTTTGACGGGGTGCATCGGGGCCACGGCGCCCTGCTGAAAAAAACCGCGGAGCGGGCGCAGGCGCTGGGCGCGGAGCCGGTGGTGTTCACCTTTGACCGGCCACCCAAGGAGGTGGTCACGGGCAAGCCCGTGTTCCTCATCAATTCCCCCGAGGACAGGCGGGGGCTGGTGAAGCGGATCTACGGCATCGACCGCGTGGTGATGGCGCCCTTCGACCGCGAAATGATGACCCTGCCCTGGGACGCCTTCATTGAGAAAAAGCTGGTGGAGGAGCTGGGCGCCGCGCATCTGGTGGCCGGACACGACTACCATTTCGGCTATAAAAATCAGGGCGACCCCCAGCTTTTGCAGGAAAAATGCCGCGAACTGGGCTTGGGCTGCGACATCATCCCCAAGGTGGAGGTGGAGGGCATCACCGTAAGCTCCACCTACATCCGCACACTGGTGGAGGCGGGGGACGTGGAGCGGGCAGCCGTGTTTCTCGGCCACCGCCACTGCATGACCCGCACCGTGGGTCACGGCCAGCGCATCGGCCGCACCATCGGCATCCCCACGGTGAACCTCACCGTGCCGAGCCATGTGCTGGTGCCGCAGCACGGGGTGTATGTAAGCCGCGTGTATCTGCCGGACGGCAGGAGCTTTGCCGGCGTGACCAACGTGGGCACGCGCCCCACCGTGTGCGAAAACGGCAGCATCTCCGTGGAGACGTTTCTGCTGGACTTTGACGGCGACCTCTACGGCACGGACATCCGGCTGGAGTTCTGCAAGCGCCTGCGGGGCGAGGTGAAATTTGCCTCGCTGGAGGCGCTGCGGGACGGGATCCGGAAAAACATTGCGGAAACGAGAGAATATTTCCGAAACAACTGCATAGAGTAAGCATAGCCGCACCGGATGTGAAATTTTTTCGGTGCGGCTGTTTTTTTATCGTTTTCCCGACGGATTTCCCCCCATGCGGCGGCCTACAATGGGGCGGAAGGAGGGAGATCGCATGAAAAAAGGACGGGCCTTCGCCCTGCCGCCGAAGGCACGAAAAGCAGCGGCGTGGCTGAAATGGCCGCTCTTGGGCTTTTTGCTGTGCGCCGGACAGGTGGCGGGGCTATATGCGCCCTTCGCTCTGGCGGCGGTGGCCATAGCCGGCATCCGGCTGGCGGGGCTTACCGCTGTGCTGGGGGTGGCAGCAGGCGCTTTTGTATTTATGGACTTTCAATCGGGTCTGCGGTGTACGGCGGCGGCCATCCTCATTTTTGCCGCCAACACCGCCCTATATGACACGGCTGCCTACAAAAAACCATACTTTCGTTCCCTGTGTGCGGCGGGCTTTTTCCTGCTGGTGCAGAGCATCTACCTGCTGGGGCGCAGCGGCCAGAGCTGGCTGCTGGCGCTGTGCGCCGCCGCCGTGGCGGCGGAAACGGCGTGGCTGCCGACGGTGCGGCAGGAGAAATGGGGCTTTATGTGCGGCCTTGTGCTGGCTGCCATGCCGTGGACGGCCTTCTCGTTTTCCGTAGGGCGGGCGCTGATGATGGCGCTGCTGCTGATCCTGTGCCGCGGGTGCAGCCTGTCCCAGTGCGCTGCGCTGGGGGGCTGCCTGGGGCTGCTGGCGGATCTGACGGCAGCAACGCCCACGGTGTTCTACGCCCTGATCTTCGGCGCAGGCGGCGCCGTGGCCGGTGCAGTGCGGCGGCTGCCGCGCCTGCCTCTGGGCGTGTGCGCCGCCGGTGTGTGCGGCGGGCTGGGGCTGCTGTTCGGGCAGGACGTGCTGCCGGTGACGCTGTGGGAATGCATGCTGGGGGCGGTTTTATACGCGGTGCTGCCGGAGCGGCTGCTGCCCAAACGGTACGCCGCCGGAAAGCGCTCGGAAAATGTCTCGCAGGCCGCGCCTTACGCCCGACCGGCGGCGGCCCTGCGGGCGCTGTATGACAGCTTTTTTCGGGGGCAGCAGCCCCAGCCTTCGGAAAACCCCTCCGTTCTCTTTGATCGGGCGGCGCAGGAGGTTTGCAGCGGCTGCGTGCTGCGCACGGACTGCTGGCAGAGCCATTACGGCGACACCTACAGCGCCTTCAATGACGCCTGCCCCAAGCTGCTGGCGCGAGGGCGGGCGGAGGCGGCGGATTTCCCCCTGCATTTTTCCGCCCGCTGTGTGCATTTTCCCGCGCTATTGCAGGCCATCGACCGCCAGACCCACGACTATCTCCTGCGCCAACAGTTTCACCGCAAATTGCAGGAGGCGCAGAGCAGCGCCCGCGAGCAGTACGCCTGCTTTTCGGAGCTGCTGGACCAGGCGGCGGTGCCGGCCAGCGGCGGCGGAAGCATAGGCTATCGGGTCAGCTCCTCCCTGCGTCCCCGCGCCGGAGAGCACCTGTGCGGCGATCAGGTGGAGCATTTTGAGGTGGGCGACGACGTGTATCTGCTGCTGTGCGACGGCATGGGCAGCGGACAGGAGGCGCATCGGGAGGCGACCATGACGGCGCGGCTGCTGCGGCAGTTTCTGGAGGCAGGTATCCGTCCCGGCCCGGCGCTGAAGACCCTGAACGCCGCCATGCGGCTGCGGGGCGAGACCTGCGGCGGTTTTTCCACGGTGGATCTGGCAGTGATGCAGCGAAAGAGCGGCTGCGTGGAGCTTTACAAATGCGGGGCGGCGCCCTCCTATCTCAAGCGGGGCGGCAGCGTGCGGCGGCTGTGCTCGGACGCACCGCCGGCTGGGCTTTCGGATTCGCCCCTGCCGCCGGATCAGGTGCAGCTTCCGGTGCAGGCGGGAGATTTTCTGGTGCTCATCAGCGACGGCATCGCCGACCGCAGCTGCGACGAGTGGCTGCTGAACCTGCTGGCGGGCTGGAACGGCAGCAGCGCCGACGAATTGACGGCGCTGATCCTGTCGGAATCCCGCTGCCGAAAGGGTCTGGGCGACGACTGCGCCGTGGCGGTGCTGCACCTGCCGGCCGCCGGCGAAAATCAAAAATTTGCCGTATAAATCGCCGGCCATTTGCCCATACTGAAATCATCCGATCCACACGAAGGAGGGCAAAGGTCTTGGTCAAGGGTATTTCCAGGCGGGTCATCGTGGTCGAATCTCCGGATCCCCGCGTTTTCGATCAGGCGATCTTTATTCTGCGCAACGACATTTTATCCGAGGACGGCGTATCTTCCCGCCAACTGGTGGATCAGGCCGTCCGCATCGCCAAGAGCTATACCCGCTCCCAAGGTCTGCCGCCTCCCAAGCGGCACCGCATGACTCCGGCCATCGCCGCCATGCTGGGCGGCGGGCTTATGGGACTCGTGTGGCTGGTGGTCACGCTGCTGTAACGCGTGCCCCTCATTACTGTGCTTTTCTACCATTTTTTCTCCTCACTTACGGACGGCCAAAAGGTCGTCCGGCTTTTTTTGCCGTCTTCCCCCGCGCCGGCTTTTGTGCTATACTGGGGAAAAACCATGAAAGTGCGAGGCAACGCTATGTACATCGGCTCTGTTTTTATCCCCAACCCGCTGGTGCTGGCCCCCATGGCCGGCGTGACGGATCTGGCCTTCCGCCGCACCTGTCGGGAGCTGGGCGCCGGCCTGACGGTGACGGAAATGGTCAGCGCCAAGGCGCTGTGCTATCAGGACAAAAAGAGCCGCGGACTGCTGAAGATCGCCCCCGAGGAGCACCCCGTCAGCGCGCAGATCTTCGGCAGCGACCCCGTGTGCATGGCAGAGGCGGCGCAGATCGCTCTGGAGATCAGCGGAGCGGACATCATTGACATCAACATGGGCTGCCCTGTGGGAAAAGTGGTGGGAAACGGCGACGGCTCCGCCCTGATGAAAGACCCCGAAAAGGCCGCGCGCATTGCCGAGGGCGTGGTGAAGGCTGTGCCGGTGCCGGTGACGGTGAAGATGCGCCGAGGCTGGGACAAGGGCAGCATCAACGCCGTGGAGCTTGCGAAAATGCTGGAACAGGTGGGCGTGGCCGCCGTGGCCGTCCACGGGCGCACAAGGGCGCAGATGTACGCCGGCGCCGCCGACTGGGTGACCATACGGCAGGTGAAGCAGGCGGTCTCCATTCCCGTCATGGCCAACGGGGATATTTTTTCGGCGGAGGACGCCGCGAAAATTTTGCAGTTCACCGGCGCGGACTTCGCCATGATCGGCCGCGGTGCTTTCGGCAATCCCTGGCTGTTTCAGCAGGCGCTGGCGGCGCTGGAGGGGCGGGACATCCCGCCGCTGCCGCCCCTTTCGGCGCGCTGCGACACGGCGGTGCGGCAGATCAAATGGGCGGCCGAGGACAAGGGCGAGCACATCGCCATTCTGGAGGCACGCAAGCAGTACGCCTGGTACTTAAAGGGCGTCCCCCACGCCAACTATTACAAAGAGCAGATCGTGCGCATGAACACCCTGGAGGACATGGAGCGCATCACCGAGGGGATCAAGCGGGATCTGAAATAAAAAAACCGGATGAGCGCCGACTCATCCGGTTCTCCCTTAATAATCCACTTTCATCAGGCACAAGCCCTCCGGAGGAGCCGTGGGGCCAGCCAGCTTGCGGTCTTTAGCGTCCAGGATCTCCTGCACATACGCCGGCTCCCAGCGGCCGCGGCCTACCTCCAGCAGCGTGCCCACCAGAATGCGCACCATGTTT
>OMQS01000008.1 GCA_900313295.1 uncultured Eubacteriales bacterium | reverse complement strand
GACGCCGTGGCCTACTGCCATCTCCACGGGGTCAGGGTCTACCTTACCCTCAACACCCTCCTGACGGATCGGGAGCTGCCCGAGGCGGCGGAGGCGCTGCGCAAGGCCAGCGCGTGGGGCGTGGACGCCGTGCTGGTGCAGGACTGGGGTCTTTGGCAGCTGGCAAGGCTCGTGGCTCCCGACCAGCCCCTTCACGCCAGCACGCAGATGAGCCTGCACACTCTGTCGGGGGCGAAGCTGGCAGCGGAGCTGGGCATGGAGCGTGTGGTGCTGGCCAGAGAGCTTTCCGCCCGCGACACGGACATCATCTGCCGCTCCTGCGGCGCGGAGGTGGAGGTCTTCGCCCACGGGGCGCTATGCATGTGCTATTCCGGCCAGTGCGCCATGAGCGCCATGATCGGCGGCCGCAGCGGCAATCGGGGCACCTGCGCCCAGCCCTGCCGCCTGCCCTATTCCATCGGGGAAAAAACGGGCTTTCTTTTGAGCCTGAAGGACAACAACCTCGCCCGATATCTCGGCCAAATGGAGCAGATGGGCGTGGCGTGCGTCAAATTGGAAGGCCGCATGAAGCGGCCGGAATATGTGGCGGCGGTGACGGGGATCTATCGCCGTCTGCTGGACGAAAAGCGCCCCCCCAACGGGCAGGAGCAGGCGCAGCTGGAAAAGGCTTTCTCCCGCTCCGGCTTCACGGACGGCTACTGGTTGGGGCGGCGGGGCGCGCAGATGTTCGGCATGCGGCCGGAGAACGCCCGCTGGCCGGAGGACTGGTTCGCGCAAGTGCGCAAGAGCTATGAAAACGGGGCGGAAAACCGCCCTCTCGCCGTAGACTTCACCTGCCGCGTGGCTGCGGGCGAGCCGTCGAGGCTCACCGCCGCGCTGGCGGACGGACGCAGCATAACCGTGTCGGGCGCCGTGCCCGAGGCGGCCAGAAACCGCTCCCTCACTCCGGAGGAGCTGCACGCCCGCCTGCAAAAAACCGGCGGTACCGCCTTCGTGTGCCGCTCAGCGGACATCTCGCTGGAGGACGGGCTCATGCTCTCCGCCGGCAGCATCAACGCCCTGCGGCGGGAGGCGCTGGAGGGTCTGCGGGCGCTGCTGACCTGCCCGCCGGAGCGCCGCGTCTTCCCCACGCCGGCTCTGCCGGAAACGGACGAAGCTTACACGGGCGCCCCCGCCCTGACGGCCTCCGTGACCTACGCCCATCAGCTGACGCGGGAGCTGGCGCAGAGCGTGGCGTATCTCTACCTCCCCCTGTCCCTTCTGGACGAAGTGGACTTGGACGAATACGCCGGCTGCACGAAGCTCTGCGCCGTGCTGCCCCGCATTTTCCGCACGGAGGACGAAGGGGAATTTCGCCGCATTTTGCAGGCGCACCCGCAGCTGGCAGCCGTGGCGGTGAGCAATCTGGGGCATTTGCCCATAGTGGAGGGGCTTGGGCCGGAGATGCGGGGCGATCTGGGCATGAATGTGTTCAACAGCCGCTCCCTGCTCTTTTTGCGGGAGCTGGGGCTGCAAAGCGCCACGGTGTCCGCAGAGCTGCGGCACCAGCAGATCCGCGACCTGCGGAAATATCTCCCCTGCGAGGCGGTGGTCTACGGACGCCTGCCGCTGATGATCACGGAGAACTGCCCCCTCCGCTGCGCCGGTCAATGCGGCCGCGGAGCCGGCGGCGTGCTCACCGACCGCACGGGGGCGGCGTTCCCCGTTCTGTGCGGTCACGGCTGCCGCAGCGAGATCCAGAACAGCAAGACCCTGTTTCTGGCGGACAAGCCTGAGTGGCAAAAATGCGGCCTGCGCTGGGCAAGGCTCCGGTTCACCACGGAAACAGCGGAGGAATGCCTGGCCGTCCTGCGGCGCTATCGGGGGCAGGGCGACTACGCGCCCGCCGACTTCACGCGGGGGCTGTTTTACCGCGGAGTTGATTGATTTTTGTATTATTTTGTTTATATATTACTGTTTGTAATCGTTTTTTGAGAGGATAACCCCTATGGAAGTGAAATTCAAAGCCGTAAACCAGAAGATCGGGCGGGAGATCCCCCTGCCGCAGTTTGCCACCGCCGGCTCGGCGGCTATGGATCTGCACGCCTGCGTGGACGCGCCTGTGACGCTGAAAGCCGGTGAGCGGGCGGTGATCCCCACGGGGCTGGCCATGGCGCTGCCGTCCAGCGGGTATGTGGCGCTGGTGTTTGCCCGCAGCGGGCTGGGCATCAAAAAAGGCGTGTGCCTTTCTAACGGCGTGGGCGTCATCGACAGCGACTATCGGGGCGAGATCGCCGTGGGGCTTGTGAACCTGTCGGCAGAGGACTACACCGTGCAGCCCGGCGACCGCATTGCCCAGCTCATGGTGGTGCCCGTGGTGCAGCCCACGATCAGCCTGGTGCCGGAGCTGGACGACACCGACCGCGGCAGCGGCGGCTTCGGCTCCACGGGGAGGTAAAATAACATGGTAAAGATCGTTTTGGCCTCCGGCTCGCCCCGCCGGCAGGAGCTGCTGCGGCGCATGGGCATCGCGGACTTCTACATCCGCGTGCCGCAGGTGGAGGAGCGCTTTCCGGAGGGGCTGACCCCCGAGGAAACCGTCTGCTACATCTCCCGGGAAAAGTCCGACGCCGCAAGGCTTCTGTGCGCTCCGGAGGAGCTTATCATCACCGCCGACACCATGGTTTTTCTGGACGAGGCGCGGCTGGGCAAGCCGAAGGACGAGGCGGACGCCCTCCGCATGCTCACGGCGCTGGCCGGACGCCGCCACACGGTGTGCACCGGCGTCACCGTGCGGCAGGGGGAGAAGATCCTCACCGCCGCCCAGCACACGGACGTGTATTTCCGCCCCGCCTCGGAGGGCGAGCTGCGGGCTTACATCCGCACCGGCGAGCCTATGGACAAGGCCGGCGCCTACGGGGTGCAGGGCAAGGGCGCGCTGCTGGTGGAGCGCATAGACGGCGACTTTTTTAACGTGATGGGTCTGCCCGTGCTGCTGCTGGCGGGCATGCTGAAGGACTTCGGGATCGACCTTTTGGAGTAAGTATATGAAGAATTTTTTCAATAAAATGGGCATATGGATCCTGGCCGCCGCGGTGGTGATCGTGGTGGGGCTTTCCATCCTGTCCGCCACCGGCACGGGTCTGCTGGACAACATCGCCGGCACCATCGCCAGCCCCTTCCGCGCCGCCGGCGCCGCCATAGGCAACTGGTTCGGCTCCGTTTTCGACAAGTTTGACGACGTGGAGGCGCTGCAAAAGGAAAACGAGGAGCTGCGCAAGCGCATTGCCGAGCTGGAGGACGCCAACCGCCAGTCCATCACCGACAGCCAGGAGAACGAACGCCTGCGCACCCTGCTGAATCTGCGCCAGCAGCGGCGGGACTTCACCTTTGAAAGCGCCAAGGTCACCCAGTACGAAAACTCCAACTGGGCCTCCACTCTCACCTTAAACCGCGGCACCAACTGCGGCGTGGCGGTGAGCAACTGCGTGGTGGACGAGACCGGCGCGCTGGTGGGCGTGGTGACGGAGGTGGGTCTGAACTGGTGCACCGTGGCCACGGTGCTGGACACCCAGGCGCAGTTCGGCGTGACAGTGTTCCGCACGGGCGAGGCCGCCGTGGCTATGGGCGACCTGTCCCTCATGCACAGCGGCAAGCTCAAGCTCAGCTATCTCTCCGGCACCAATCCCCCCGTGGGCGGCGACCTGGTGCTCACCTCCGGTCTGGGCGGATACTACCCCTCCGGCCTGGTCATCGGCACTGTGGAGGACGTCCGCACCGACGACTCGGGGCTGACCCAGTACGCCGTGCTGCATCCCAAGGTGGAGCCGGCCAAGCTGGTGGAGGTGTTCATCATCACCGCCTTCGACATCGTGGACTGAGAGGTGCGCCGTGCAACGCCGTGACTACATTATCAAATGGCTGCTGTATGTGCTGGTGGCTCTGCTGTTCGTGCTGGTGCAGGTGTTCGTGCTGGTGCGCATACGAGTCTGGGGCGTGCATCCCTTCGTGTTTCCGGCCATGGTGGCCACACTGGCCGCGCTGGAGTCTCCTCACGAAAGCGCCATTTTCGCCCTCGCCTTCGGCGTGGTGCTGGATCTCACCGTGCCCGGAGTCATCCCCTGCTTTTACACCGTGAGCTTCATCGTGATCTTCATTGTGTCCCGACTGCTGTCGACCCGCGTGCTGTCGTGGCCGTTTTACTGCTGTATGCTGTGCGGCACGCTGAGCATCGTGTGCGCCGACCTGCTGAATATGCTCTTTCTCAAAGCCTACGTCAGCTTCTCCCTGAAAACCGCCCTGCTGCTCACGGGCAAGGAGCTGCTGCTGACGATGCCGCTGCTGCCGCTTTTGTATCTGCCGGTCTACCGGATCCGCCGGATCTTCCGGCCGGATTGAGCGGCTACCCCCTTCGGAAAGGAGATCGTCCTGCCATGAAAAAATCCAATCCCTACCGCCGCAGGCTCATTGTTGTTTTGAGCTTTCTGGTCGCCGCGCTGGTGTGTTTCGGCGTGGTGCTGTTTAATTATCAGATCGTGAACGGCGACGAGTACCGGGCTTTGTCCGTGGCCGGCACCGCCAAGCGGGAGGTCGTGGAGACCAGCCGCGGCATCATCACCGACCGCAACGGCAAGGTGCTGGTGTCCAACCGTCTGGCCTATACGCTGAAGTTTTCCGACAGCGACTTCGGCAAGGATCAGGCCGCCTGCAACGACGCCGTGTGGCGGCTCATTGAGCTGTGCCGAGCCGAGGGCGTGGAGTGGATCGACCCGCTGCCCCTGACGGCGGAGGCGCCCTACACTCTCTCCACCGAGTCCCCCGGGAAGACCTTTATAAGCTGGCTGAAAACCAATAAGCTCGCCTACACCGGCGAGAGCACCGTCACCCTCACCGCCAGCAGCGACGAGGTGATGGCGGCGCTGCGCAAGGTGTATAATATCGACGACGGCTACACCGACCAGCAGGCGCGGCTCATTGCCGGCGTGCGGTACGGCGCGAAAATTTCCGGCGGCTATGTGTTCGCCGAGGACGTGCCCGTGCGGGTCATCAGCCAGGTGGTGGACGGCCACTACGCCGGTGTGTCCACCGGCACCTCCTCCCAGCGGGTGTATAACACCACCTATGCCGCCCATATTCTCGGCCGCGTGAGCCGCATTTTCGCCGAAGACTGGGACAATTACAAGGACAAGGGCTATTCCATGGACGCGCTGGTGGGCAAGGGCGGCGTGGAGGAAGCCTTTGAGAGCTATCTCCACGGCACCAACGGCGTGAAGCTGGTGACCACCGACAAAAACGGCAAAGTCACCGGCGAGCTGTACGCCAAGGAGCCGCAGCCCGGCAACACCGTGGCGCTGACCATTGACCTGGATCTGCAAAAGGTCACGGAGGATTCGCTGGCGGAGAAGATCGGCTCCATGGAGCAGCGGGACGGCCTCACCCGCGGCGGCGCGGCCGCCGTTGTCAGCGTGGGCACCGGCGAGGTGCTGGCGCTGGCCTCCTACCCCACCTACGACCTGAGCCAGTGGGACGAGATGTACGACACATGGAACAAGGACACCGTGGGGCGCCCCATGTTCAACCGCGCCACCGACGGCACCTATGCCCCCGGCTCCACCTTCAAGCTCTGCTCCGCCGTGGCGGCGCTGGAGTCCGGCATTGTGACCCCCTCCACCACCATCGTAGACCGCGGCATCTACACCTACTACACCTTCCCCCAGCCCAAGTGCTGGATCTATAATTCCTACGGCGGCACCCACGGCGCCGTGAACGTGTCTCAGGCCATCACCGTGTCGTGCAACTATTTCTTCTACGAAGTCGGACGCCTTATGGGCATAAAGACGCTGGACAGCTACGCCACGCAGTTCGGTCTGGGGCAGCACACGGGTATTGAGATCGGCGATTCCGCCGGCGTGCTGGCCAGCCCCGAGTATGCCGAGAAGATCGGCGAAACGTGGACGGACGGCCAGACCATCACCGCTGCCATCGGCCAGTCCTACAACCTCTTCACCCCCTTGCAGCTGGCCAACTATGTGGCCACGCTGGTTTCCGGCGGCGACCACTACGAGGCGCATCTGCTGAAAAGCGCCAAATCCTTCGATAATTCTTCCGTTGTCTACGCCTACAACAAGGCGCCCATCAACCACGTGGACATGGCGGACAGCACGCTGGAGGCTGTGAAGAAGGGCGCGCGGGGTCTGGCCACCGGCAGCCTCAGCTATGTGTTCCGCAACTGCGTGGTGGACGTGGGCTGCAAGACCGGTACCGCCGAGACCAGCCAGAAGCTAACCAACGGCTGCTTCGTGGCTTTCGCCCCCTATGACGACCCCCAGATCGCCGTGTGCGTGGTGGCCGAGCAGGGCGGCGGCGGTGCCAATCTGGCGCCCGTGGCGCTGGACATCATCAATGCCTACTTCTCCAGCGCATCCACCACCGAAACCATCGAGGGCGAAAACACCATGCTTCCCTAATACTTCCGCTATGTTTCCAAGGAGGGCAATATTATGTCAACCTATTTTGATTCCCGCGACCCCGCTTGTAAATCCCCCTTCGGTGCCGTTCCCTGCGGCACCGAAGTGTCTTTCGCCGTGTTCTGCACCGACGAGGAGAACATTGCCGGCGGCGAGCTGCGGGTCACGGAGGAATTTGCCGGCAAAGAGCAGGCAGTTCCTCTTTCTTTGAGCGGCGGCGCATGGCGGTGCGTGTATGCCGCCCCTGCTCAGCCGGAGCTGGCGTGGTACAGCTTTTCTCTGCGGCGGCGCAGCGGCGAGACCGTGACGCTGGCGCAGCGGCAGCTGACGGTATATGAGGAGCGCGGCGCCGCGCCGGACTGGTTCGGCCGGGGCGTAAGCTATCAGATTTTTCCGGATCGGTTCTGCCGCAGCCGCTTGCCCGATGCCGGCGGACTGGTGGGCGACCGGACGGTGCATGAAAATTGGCAGGACACGCCGGAGTATCGCCCCGACGAGCGGGGAGAGATCCGCAACCGCGACTTTTTCGGCGGCGATCTGGCAGGGATCATTTCCAAGCTGGACTATCTGAAAAGTCTGGGCGTGACCACCCTGTACCTCAATCCCATTTTTGAGGCGGCCTCCAACCACCGCTACAATACCGCCGACTACATGGCCATCGACCCCATGCTGGGGACGGAGGAGGACTTCCGCGCCCTGTGCCGCGAGGCGCACGCGCGGGGCATGCGGGTGCTGCTGGACGGCGTGTTTAATCACACCGGCAGCGCCAGCCGCTACTTCAACGCCGACGGGTTCTATCCCGACTTAGGGGCGGCGCAGTCGAAGGACTCACCTTATTATAATTGGTATCATTTTTCCCATTGGCCGGATTCTTACGACGCCTGGTGGGGCATCAAGACTCTGCCGGCAGTGGAGGAAAATCAGGCCTCCTATCGGGACTTTATCATCCGAAGCGAAGACTCCGTGGTGCGGCACTGGCTGCGCTGCGGCGCCGACGGCTGGCGGCTGGACGTGGCCGACGAGCTGCCCGACGACTTCATCGCCGAGCTGCGGCAGGCCATGGACGCAGAAAAGCCCGACTGCCTGCTTCTGGGCGAAGTGTGGGAGGACGGCAGCAACAAGATCGCTTACGATCGGCGGCGGAAATACTTGCTGGGGCGGGAGACCCACGGGCTGATGAACTATCCCTTCCGCACGGCGGCGCTGGACTGGCTCTGCGGCGGCGATGCGGCGGCCTTTCGGGAGAGCATGGAGCAGCTGCGGGAGAACTACCCCTCCCCCGCCTTTTACAGCGCCATGAACTTTCTCAGCACCCACGACACGCCCCGCGTCCTCACGCTGCTGGGCGGCGAGCCGACCTCCGCGGACAAGGCGGAGCGGGCGGCGGCG
>OMQS01000048.1 GCA_900313295.1 uncultured Eubacteriales bacterium | reverse complement strand
GAGGCGGGCTTTGCCGACTGCGAGGCTAACCCCTATTTCCGCGACGTGAAGGCGCTGGCCGAGAAGGAAGGCGCCCAGGTGCTGCCCATCTGCGCCAAGCTGGAGCAGGACATCGCCGAGCTGGACGACCCCGACGAGCGCGCCATGTTCCTGGAGGAGCTGGGGGTGGAAAAGTCGGGTCTTGACCGGCTGATCCAGTGCAGCTATGACCTGCTGGGGCTCATCTCGTTTTTGACCTACGGCAAGGACGAGTGCCGTGCCTGGACCATCAAAAAGGGCACCAAAGCCCCCCAGGCCGCTGGCAAGATCCACTCGGACATCGAGCGGGGCTTCATCCGCGCCGAGACTATCAATTTTGACGAGATGATGGCCTGCGGCGGCAGCGTGGCGGCGGCCAAGGAAAAGGGTCTGCTGCGCTCCGAGGGCAAGGACTATGTGGTCAAGGACGGCGACATGATCTATTTCCGCTTTAATGTTTGATATTATCGGAAAATTTTTGTTAAAACAGGAAAAATCACAGAGGATAAAAAAACAATTCACAAGGAGAGAATCAAAAATGGAAAAGCGTTACACCCTGCCCGTGGCCATTGCGCTGGTGGTAGGGACGGTCATCGGCTCCGGCATCTTTTTTAAGGCGGAGAACGTGCTCAAGGGCACCGGCGGCAATCTGGGCGTAGGCGTGCTGGCCTTCGTCATCATGGGCTTTGTCATGATCATCAGCGCCGGCACCTTCGGCATCGTGGCGCAGAGCCACGAGGGCATTGAGGGTTTGGTGGGCTATGCCCGCGCCTCCTGCGGCAAGACCTACGGCTACTACATGGGCTGGTTCATGGCCACGGTGTACTACCCCTCCCTCACCGGCGTGCTGAGCTGGCTGCCCGCCCGCTATTTTGGCGTGCTGCTGGGCTGGGACGACCCCATCTTCAGCGGGCGCACCATGGCGCTGGCCGGCGGCTTTCTGGTGCTGACCTACGCCATGAACGCGCTGGCGCCGAAGCTAGCAGGCAAGTTCGCCATTTCCACCACCGTCATCAAGCTCATCCCCCTGCTGCTCATGGCGGTAGTGGGCACCGTGGTGGGTCTGAGCAGCGGCATGACGAAGTTCAACTTCACCCATGTGGTCACGGACATCCCCTTTGCCCAGGGTCTGTTCGGCGCCGTGGTGGCGCTGGCCTTCGCCTTTGAGGGCTGGATCTGCGCCACGTCCATCGGCGCTGAGCTGAAGGATTCCAAGAAGAATATGCCCCGCGCCCTGCTCATCGGCACGCTGATCGTGGCCATTGTATACATCGTTTACTATGTCGGTCTGGCCGGCGCGGTGGACTCCTCCGTGCTCATGGCCAACGGCGAGGCCGGCGCCAAAACGGCCTTTCAGGCCATCTTCGGGCAGGTGGTCGGCGCCTGCGTCTTCGTGTTCGTGGTCATCTCCTGCTGGGGCACCTGCAACGGCCTGATGGTGGCTGCCACCCGCGGCATCTATGATCTGGCCATGGAGAGCAAAAGTCCCCGTCTGGCCATGTTCAAAAACGTAGACCCCTCCACCAACATGGCTCCCAACTCCGCCGTGTTCGGCCTGCTGATGAGCGTCCTGTGGCTGCTGTACTTCTACTTCGGCACCCTCCTCACCAGCCTCGGCCCCGTGAAGTTCGATGCCTCCGAGCTGCCCATCATCACCCTCTACGCCCTCTATGTGCCCATCTACATCGCCCTGCTCAGGCGCAAAGACCTGTCCGTGTTCCGCGGCAAGGTGATGCCGGTGCTGGCCATACTGTGCTCTGCGTTCATGGTGTTCGCGGCCATCTACTCCCACAAGTGGGACGTGGCGTGGTATCTCGGCCTGTTCGTGGTCATCGAGATCATCGGCGCCTGCTTCAAAGGCGGCAAAGAGAAGACCGTCAGCGACCGGTAACGGACGCCGCCTGCATAAAAAAGCACCCTCCCCTGCCCCTGCAGGGGAGGATTTTTTGCCAAAAAAAGAATGGTGAATGCTAAAAATGCAAGGGCAAATGCTCTCCCCGCCCGATAACCGCCGCACCGCCAAAAACTATCATTGTGGGAGCACAGCGACGCGGCAATCCGTATTCCCTCCCCCGCACTGCATTTCCTTGCCATGCATCCGTAGGGGGCGGCGTCCTCGACGCCCCGTTTGCGCGGCACCCCTTGTTATGCACCCGTAGGGCGGGGCGCCCTCACCCCGCCACCGGCGGCGCTTCGCCGATTTCCCCGACGCCCCGCCGTCACCCGCCGCACAAAAAAACGAACTGCGCACTCGGTGGGGGCACCGAACTGCGCAGTTCGCTTTTCATGCGATCATTATGGACGCTCTATATTCGTGTGGCTGTCGGCGTCTGGGGTCTCCGGCTGGGGGACGCCAACGGAAACGGCCGCCTCCTCCGCAGGCTGGCCTTGGGCACCCGCTTCCGCCTCGGCAGCGGCCATGTCGGACATCACCGATGCGCGGCCGGCCTCGTAGGCTTCGGCCTTGGCCTGCTCCACCTCCTGCCGGTGGGCATTCTCGGCGCGGACAGCTTCCTTCTGCGCCCGACGGCGGGCGGCGTATCGCACAAAAGCACGCCCGCTGAGATA
Source organism: uncultured Eubacteriales bacterium (assembly GCA_900313295.1). Classification (GTDB taxonomy): domain Bacteria; phylum Bacillota; class Clostridia; order Oscillospirales; family Oscillospiraceae; genus Vescimonas. The sequence continues at coordinate 10,042 of OMQS01000048.1, read as the reverse complement.
CAACAGCAGCGCCGCCACCATGGCCAGACCGATCCACCCGGCGGTGCGGATCTGCCAGAGGGTGCGCAGGGTGAAATACTCCAGCAGCAGTCCCTGGTAGTACAGCACCACCCCTGCGGCGATGCAGGCTAGGGCGGCGATGAGGGACACAATGGCGCGCACCCGCGCCTTGTCCTTGCGGACAAAGAACCGGATCAGCAGGGCAATGGCCAGCAGAAACAGCGCCGGCGACTGGCAGCAGAGAATATATCCGATGGTGTTTTCCATGGTAAGCTCCTGTTTTTGAATAATTTTGGCAGATCAGCCCGTGTCACAGGGAATTCTTGCCCCGCACGATGTACCGGCCGATCTGATCGCCGATGACCTGGCCGTTTTCCACCATGAGCCTGCCCCGCAGCCACACCTGACTGATGGAACCGTGGGTGACGAAGCCCTCGTAGGGGGTGTAGCCGGCGCGGCTCACCATGTCCTCGGCGCGGAGGATGTGGTCGGCGTGGGGATCATACACCACGAGGTCGGCGTCGGCGCCGGCGGCAATGACACCCTTGCGGGGGAACATGCCGTAGAGCTTGGCGGGGTTTTCCGCCAGAACGCGGCACATGGTAGCCAGCGAAATTTTTCTCGTGGCCACGCCGAAGGAGTACACCAGCTCGCCCCGAGCCTCCACGCCGGGCAGACCCCCGGGGATCTTGGTAAAGTCGCCCCGACCGGCCTCCTTCTGCTCCAGAGTGAAGGCGCAGTGGTCGGTGGAAACGGTCTGGATCTCGCCCTTGCGCAGCCCTGCCCAGAGGGCGCGGCAATCCTCCGCCTTGCGGATGGGAGGCGCACAGACATAGCGGGCGGCGCGGGAATAGTCCTCATTATAATACACGCTGTCGTCCAGCACCAGATACTGCGGGCAAGTCTCCACATACACTTTCTGCCCCCGACGGCGGGCAGCGGTGACCTCCGCCAGCGTGGCAGCGTTGGTGAGATGGACGATGACCACAGGGATGTCCACCGCCTGGGCGATGCGCAGCAGGCGGCCTACGGCCTCCGCCTCCAGAATGTCGGGACGGGTCTCGGGGTGGGAGGAAACGCCCATCTCCCCTTTGGCCTTTTTCTCCTCGATGAGGGCGTTGATAACGCCGCTGTTTTCGCAGTGGACGCCGCAGATGCCGCCCTTTTCCTTCAGCTTTTTCAGGGCTTTGTACATGGCCTCGTCGCCGATCATCATGGCGGGGTAGGTCATATACATTTTGAAGGAGGAAATGCCGGCGGCGTACATGTCGTCGATCTCCCGCTCGATCTCCTCGTTCCAGTCGTCAATGGTCATGTGGAAGCCGTAGTCGCACCAGCACTTGCCGGCGGCCTTTTTGTGCCAAAGCTCCAGGCCGTAGTGCAGAGATTCGCCCTTGTTGGGGCAGGCGAAGTCCACGATAGTGGTGGTGCCGCCGCGGATGGCGGACTTGGTGCCGGAGTCAAAGTCGTCAATGGTGGTGGTGTTGCACACGTCCAGATCGAAGTGGGTGTGGGCGTCGATGAAGCCGGGCAGCAGCAGCTTGCCGGAGACGTCCACGGTGCGCGCCAGCGGGTCGGAGAGGTCGCGGCCTACCCGCAGGATCTTTTCGTTTTCCACCAGAACGTCCGCCCGACGGGTGCCCCGACCGGAGACCACGGTGCCGTTTTTGAATAGATACTTCATAAAATTAACCCTCCTGTGTGAAGCTGAGACTGGAGGAGGCCGGCTCCCCCGACGCAAACGCGGTTTTTTTATTGCCTATATTATAGCATGCTCCGCCAAAATGTCCATAAAAATTGATTTTCAGGCGGAAATATGTTATGGTATGTAAAAAACGGAGGAACGGACTATGCTGGACTTGACGGAAAAGACCCTGAAATGCAACGAAGTGTATAACGGCCGCATCATCCGCGTGCGCAACGACGAGGTGCTGCTGCCGGACGGGCAGCATGGCCTGCGGGAGGTGGTGGAGCACCCCGGCGGCGTGGGCATTCTGGCCTTTGACGATGCGGGTCGTGTGGCGCTGGTGCGGCAGTACCGCTACGCCGTTGGGCGGCACCTGTGGGAGATCCCTGCCGGCAAGCGGGAAAAAGGCGAGGAGCCTTTTGTGACGGCGCAGCGGGAGCTGGCCGAGGAGGTGGGCGCCACAGCGGCGAAATGGACGGATCTGGGGCAGATCATCGCCTCCCCGGGCTGCTACGCCGAGGTGCTGTACCTCTATCTGGCGGAAGGGCTGACCTTCGGGGCGCAGCATCTGGATCAGGACGAATTTCTGCAGGTGCAGTTCGTACCCTTTGCCGAGGTGGTGGAGCAGTGCATGCGCGGCGAGCTGCAGGACGGCAAGACCGTGACGGCGGTGCTGAAGGCAAAAGTGCGGCAAGAAAAGGCTTGCACTTTGTGAGGTTTTCCGCTACACTGGGAGAAAAGCTGGCTGCGAGCCGAGAGGAGAGAGCGTATGAGTAAAATGCAGAAGATTGCGGCGGTGTTTCTGGTGGTCGCCGTGGCCGCATGGATCCTGGAAAAAATGGAGATCTTTGCCGTCCCCGGGCTGACGGCCATCGCCCTGTGCGTGGCCATGTGCGTGGAGGGGGCGGATCTGCTCAAGGGCACCGGGAAAAAGAAAAACACCTCCCGCCGGCTGGCCGCCGTGCTGGTGCTGGCCTTCGGGCTGTTCAACCTGGTGGTGGGCGGCATGGAGATATACCAGTATGTGCTGGAGCTGAAAGGTGTCATTCGGTAAAAAAACAGGCAGAGGAGCGGCTGCGCCTCTGCTTTTTCATATTTTTCATGAGGCAAAAGGAGGGAAACGCCGTGGGTATCATCATTCGCAAGGCCGCAGAAAACGACGTGGAGGCTGTGAGCCGGATCTATGAAAGCATCCTGACGGAGGAGGAGCAAGGTCGGGCGTGCATCGGCTGGGTGCGGGGCGTCTATCCCACCCGTCAGACCGCTGCGGCGGCGCTGGCGCGGGGCGACCTGTTCGTGGAGGAGGCCGAGGGGCGCGTGGTGGGCGCCGCCATTATCAACCGCGTGCAGGTGGATGTATACGAAGACGCAGCGTGGCGCCATCCGGCGAGGGACGAGGAGGTCATGGTGCTGCACACGCTGGTCATCGACCCCGCCGCTAAGGAGCAGGGCTGCGGGCAGGCTTTTGTGAAGTTTTACGAAGACTATGCCCGCCGTTCGGGCAGCCTCTGCCTGCGGATGGACACCAACGCCAAAAACGAAAACGCCCGACGGTTTTATAAAAAACTGGGCTACAGCGAGGTGGGCATCGTGCCCTGCGTCTTCAACGGCATTGACGGGGTGAACCTAGTACTGCTGGAGAAGAAGCTGTAAGCGGATAAGAGAGCGCATATATGCGAAAGAAATTTTGCATATATGCGTTTTTTTATTGCTTTTTTTGAAAAAAACACAGGGGGTGTTGCGTAGAAAAGGGCAACAAAAAGACAATTCCGGTGGCGCGCGGCGAGAGAGGTAGAAGAAAAACAAGGAGGAGCGCAACATGGAAGAAAAAGAATGGGTGCGGTGCGACCGCTGCGACGGCGAGATCTACGAGGGGGCGGAGTACTACCAGATCAACGGCGAGTGCGTGTGTCGGGAGTGTCTGGAGGAATTCGCGGGGCACTGGTTCGCCCCGTTCCGGCTCATCGCGGGAAAGGAGCGGCTATGAAGAAAAGAGGCGAGGAATTCTGGGCGCAGGTGCGCAGAGCCTATGAAAACGGCGAGGGCAGCTACGAAGTGCTGGCGGAGCGCTTCGGCGTGTGCCGGCAGGCAGTGGGGCTGCACAGAAAAAAAGAAGGCTGGGTAAAAAATGCCACGAAGCCGCAGCCGATGCCGGACATGCAGGCCGTGGCGGATAAGCTGTCTGCCGCCGCCATGCGGGCGCTGGACAAGCTGGGGCAGGCCGAGGGCGAGCCGGACGTGAAGACCATTCGGGAGCTGGCGGCGCTGATGAAGGAGCTGAACCAGCTCATGAAAATCTCCGGTGAAAGCGAGAGCGGCGAGGCGACGCTGCAGGTGCAGTGGGGCGAGGAGGCGGAGCCGTGGAGCGAGTGAGCCGGCTGCGGCTGGGGCTTCCCAACGAGAAGCAGAAGCTCTTTTTGCAGAGCCGAAAAAAATACATAGCCTTCGGCGGAGCGCGAGGCGGCGGAAAGAGCTGGGCGGTGCGCACCAAGGCCGTGCTGCTGGCGCTGCGCTACGGGGGCATCCGGCTGCTGCTGGTGCGGCGGACGTATCAGGAGCTGGAGAGCAACCACATCCGCTTCCTGCGGCAGACCCTTGCGGGCATCGCCGAATATAGAAGCGGCACGCGGCAGTTCCTGTTTCCCAACGGCAGCGTGCTGGATTTCGGCTACTGCGCCTGCGACGGGGACATGGACCGCTACCAGGGGGCGGAGTACGACGTGATCTTTCTGGACGAGGCCACCCAGCTGCGGGAGGAGTGGATGCGGCAGTTTGCCGCCTGCGTGCGCGGCGTGAACGACTTTCCCAAGCGGATTTACTACACCTGCAACCCCGGCGGCCCCGGCCACGGGTATATTAAAAGGCTGTTCATCGACAGGCGGTTTCACGCAGGAGAGGATCCGGCGGACTACGAGTTCATCCCCGCCCGCGTCACGGACAACAAGGCGCTGCTGAAAAAGCAGCCCGACTACCTGCGTCAGCTGGAGGCGCTGCCGAAGAAGCTGCGGCAGGCGTGGCTGGAGGGAAAATGGGACATATACGAGGGGCAGTTTTTTCAGGAGTTCACCGACGATCCGGCGCACTATCGCGACAGGAAATTCACCCACGTCATAGAGCCTTTTGACATTCCGCGGGAGTGGCGGGTGTACCGCAGCTACGATTTCGGCTACGCCAAGCCCTTTTCCTGCGCCTGGTGGGCGGTGGATTTTGACGGGTGCATTTACCGGATCCTGGAGCTGTACGGCTGCACGGAAACCCCCAACGAAGGGGTGCGGTGGACGCCGGAAAAGCAGTTTGCCAAGATACGGGAGATCGAGCAGACCCACCCGTGGCTCAAGGGCAGGCACATCGACGGTGTGGCCGACCCCGCCATCTGGGACACCAGCCGCGGCGAGAGCATCTATGAAACGGCGCTGGCGCACCGCGTTTACTTCACCAAGGGGGACAACCGGCGCATCCCTGGCTGGATGCAGCTGCACTACCGAATGGCCTTTGATGAGGAGGGGTACGCGCAGCTGTATGTTTTCAAGGGGTGCAGGGCGTTTATCCGCACCATTCCGGAATTGCAGTTCTCCGACACAGATCCGGAGGACCTGGACACACGGCAGGAGGATCATGTGGCCGACGAGAGCCGGTATTTCTGCATGTCCCGCCCCATCCGCCCCGTGCGCAAGGGGGAGGATCTGCTGCCGGCGGACGACCCGCTGAACATGCGGACAGGGGGATGAGATCATAAAAGCGAGAAGCGCGGAGCGACGGCGGCGAGGCGCGAGAGGGGAAGCGAGTCTATAGGGGCGGGCGGCTCTGCCCGTCCCTTTCAGAATTTGGCAGCGGGCGGACAGGGTCGTCTGCCCCTACGGTTTGGAATGAAAATGCGGTGCGGCCGGCGTATTCGGTGCGAAAAAAAGCGCGAACCGATGACGTCTGCCGCCGGTTCGCACTTTGCAATCTGATCTCCTGTTTTTCCTCATCTCCCCCGCCGCTTTTTGGCGAAGGCATCCTTCTTCCGCTGGGGCATTTTGCCCTTCTGACCGGAGTTTTCCGGACGCTTGTGGCGGAAGTTGCCGCCCTTGGGGCGCTCCGGTTTTCCGGCCGGCTCCTCGGGCTTTTTTCCAAAATATTTCTCGCCCTTCTGCGGCCGGATGAGGCACTTTTCCTCGTAGCCGATGAGGTCTGTCCGCTCCGCTTTCTCCAGCGCCTCGATGACGAGCGGCCGCAGCTCCCTGCGCCCCCACTGCAGCAGCGCCCGCTGCAGCGCCTTTTCGTGGGGGCTGCGGGTCACATACACGGGGGTCATGTCGCGGGGGTCGATGCCGGTGTAGTACATGCAGGTGGAGATGGTGCCGGGGGTGGGGTAAAAGTCCTGCACCTGCTCGGGCTGGTGGCCTGTCCGGTGCAGGAACTCCGCCAGATGCACGGTGTCCGCCAGCGTGCAGCCCGGGTGGGAGGACATGAGATAGGGCACGAGGTACTGCTCCTTGTGGTCGGCCTCGTTGAGCTTCTGATATCTGCGCCAGAACTTTTCAAAGACGCCAAAATGAGGCTTACCCATGTAGTCCAGCACCGAGGCCACGCAGTGCTCCGGCGCCACCTTCAGCTGGCCGCTGATGTGGTACTGCACCAGCTCGCGGAAAAAGTCCTGATTCTTGTCCTGCAGCATGTAGTCATAGCGGATGCCGCTGCGGACGAACACCTTTTTCACCTTCGGGAGCTTGCGCAGCCGCTGCAAAAGCTCCGTGTACTCCGAGTGGTCGGCGTCCAGATTTTTGCACGGCTCGGGGGCAAGACAGCTGCGATTTTTGCAGCAGCCGTGCTTTTTCTGCCCTGCGCAGGATGCGTGGCGGAAGTTGGCCGTGGGGCCGCCCACGTCGTGGATATAGCCCTTGAACTGCGGGTCTTCCGTGAGGATCTCCGCCTCCCGCACCACCGACTCGATGCTGCGGGACGTGACCATCCGCCCCTGATGAAAGGTCAGGGCGCAGAAGTTGCACCCGCCGAAGCAGCCCCGATTGTGGGCGATGGAGAACCGCACCTCCTCGATGGCCGGCACAGGCTCTTTGTACATGGGGTGCACCTCCCGCACGAAGGGCAGGTCGTAGAGCCTGTCCAGCTCCTCTCTGGGCAGGGGGCGCTGGGGCGGGTTGGCGATGAGATAGCGCCCCTCACAGGGCTGCACCACGCCGCAGCCACGGATGGGGTCGTTTTCGTCATACTGCAGCTTTGTGGCCTCGGCGTAGGCTTTCTTGTCCTCCCGCACGCTCTCGTAAGAGGGCGCGGTCACGGGGCGATAGATGCATTTTGCCGGATCCGAAGCGATGAACGCCGTGCCCCGCACATCGGTGATGTCCCCCACAGGGACTTTTTTGGAGAGCCTGCGGGCAATCTCTTTCGTGGCCGTTTCCCCCATGCCGTACACCAGCAGATCCGCCGGCGCGTCAAAGAGGATGGGGCGGCGCACCTTGTCGTCCCAGTAGTCATAGTGGGCAAAGCGGCGCAAAGACGCCTCCAGCCCGCCGATGACGATGGGCATGCCGCTGCCGAAGGCCTCCCGCGCCCGATTGGCGTACACGATGGTCGCCCGATCGGGGCGCAGCCCTATTTTTCCGGCGGGGGAATAGAGATCCTTCTCCCGCCGACGCTTGGCCACAGTGTAGTGCGCCACCATGCTGTCCAAATTTCCGCCGCCGATGAACACGCCGAAGCGGGGCTTGCCCATGGCAGCGAAGGCGGCACAGTCGTGCCAGTCCGGCTGCGCCAGCACCGCCACCCGATAGCCCTCCGCCTCCAGCAGACGGGCGATGAGGGTGGTGCCGAAGCTGGGGTGGTCGATGTAGGCGTCCGCCGTCACCACCAGAAAGTCGTAATAGTACCAGTCCCGCGCCAGCATCTCCTCTCGGCTCACGGGCAGAAATTCCGTTCCCCTCATGCGTCCTCTCCGTAGCCGATATACAGCTCCATGTCGCCCTCGGGGGTCTTTTCAAAGCCGTAGTGGCGGAAGAAGCCCTCGGTCTTCTCGTCCGGACAGCGCAGGCGGATGCGGTCTACGCCGCGGGCGCGGTAATACTGCACCGCCTGTCCCAGCGGGGCAATGCCCCGACCCAGCCCCCGCCACTGGGGCAGCAGGCCGTAGTAGCCGATCCAGCCCACGCCTGGTTCTTCCCAAGGCAGCAGCTGCAAGCCGCCGGCCAGCTCGTCCCCGTGGAGCACGGCGATGGCCTCGCCCTCGGGGCTGATGCCCAGCGCCTCGCGCTCTTTGTCCGTCATGGGCAGGTAGTACATGTCGCTCTCCAGCATCCGCTCGTCCTTCCACCATTTCTGCTTGGCAAAGGTGGAAAGATGGGCGTCAATGAGGTGGTGGTTGTCGTCCCGATACAGCACGGCGAAGCCGTCCTCGTCATATTCCAGCAGGGAAATGGCCGTGTTGTCGCCGTGGGGGGTGCTGCCCAGCTCGCTGAGGGGACGACCCTCCAGCGTGCCCAGCACGATGCGCAGCGCCGCGCCGTGGCTGAACACCGCCACGGTCTTGCCGTCGTTCTCCTGCGCGATCCTCGTCAGCGCCGGAATAAACCGATCCAGCACCTGCTGCGCCGTTTCGCCGCCGGGCACCTGCCAGCGGTCTAAGTGCCGGTTGAAGTCCACGATGCGCTCCTCGTCCTCCATGCGCAGCTGCTGCCACGTCTGCCCCTCCCAGACGCCCATGTTCACCTCCCGCAGATTCGGGTCGGTGTGCAGCGCCAGTCCCTTGGGCAGGTACACGGCCTTGGCGGTGGTGCGGGTGCGGAAAAGGTCGCTGCTGTATACGGCGTCGATGGGGATGTGCTCAAAGCGCCGGCGCAGCACCTCGATCTGCTTATAGCCTCGGGCGGTGATGAGTCCGTTATAGTGCCCGTGGGCAATGCGATACAGGTTTCCCTCCGCCTCGGCGTGGCGGACTAAGTAGATACGGGTCATGGTTTTCTCCTTATAAATTACAGTACCTGAATGATTTTTTTCGTGTCGGCTATGGCGGCATCTATGGCGGCGTCTATGTCGGGGGCGTACTGCAGTGCCTCGTCCGCGAGCATAGCCCCGCGGCCAAACTCGTCAAAGGCGGGGTAGGCGTTGTCCGCGTCGCAGCCACTGAGGATAAGGAACGCGCCCTTCAGCCTTCGGCGCAGCTCCTTCACGTCCAGACTGTAGCCCGTTTCCGCCATGCAGGCCGCGCCGGCTCGCGTCATCTGCTCCCCTGCCGCCAGAAACACCTGCCTGTCGCCGGCCATGAGGTTCTGCACGGAGGCCACCCCCGCGTCTCTTGTGCGCAGCACGGCAATGACCAGCTTATCCTCGGCGGCCTTGCAGCTCTCCGCCCCGCCATAGGGCAAAACCGTCACGGCGTCGGCGTTGACGCCCCCGTGCAGCCACGGCTCCGTGCCGGCGCAGCGGGCGTCCACGATGGTGTAAAGTCCCTTGTTTTTGGCCATATTCACAAGGTTCGCCAGCACGTCCATGCCCATGAACCCCTGGGCAAGATACGGCTCCGCCCGCAGCAGCACCGCCGGCAGCTTCCCTGCCGCTGCGCCGATGGCCTGACTGCCGTGAAACCGCAGCGCCTCGGCATGCGCCATGGGGCAGTCGCCGTACATGTCGGTGAAGCTCTTCAGATATTTCGGGTGCATCCGCGCCTCGTCAGGCCCCAGCACCAGCGCCACCGGCGTTTTGCTCCGCCGGATGCTCTCCTGCAATCGTGCAACAGACATAGTTCGCTCCTTTTTTATTTTATAATTAAAAACAGTATACGCTCAAAGCCGGAATTTGGCAACCGTTCCACGGGTTTTTTCGCCAAAAGCGGGATATACTAACGCCGTGGACAAAGGAGTGAAGTGCAAATGTGTAAAAGTCCGTTTCTGTGGGGCATGGCCGCCGGCATTCTGGTGGGCGTCACCGCAGAGCTGATCGTCTGTCCCCGTCCCAAGTGCCGGAAAACCGCTGTAGGCCAAGCCATGCAGCGGATGGGTAACGCGCTGGACACTGCGATGGAGGCCGTGGCGAAAAAGCTGGAGTAAAACCGACTCACGGGCAGGGTATCGAAAACGCGCCCTGCCCATACATATTGTCGGTGAAAAGGCTTGCAGCCTACGGGCAGCGAAGGCTGCGGGGCTTTTATTTTTTCCGTGCGCCGCTTTTCGGAACATCCTGCCCGTAATTTCTTTGGGATATTGCGAAATATGTATTGACAAGCATCAAAAATTTGGTATAATAAATTTTGCTGTTCGCAGCAAAAAAAGAATATGCAGTGGTATCGAAGAGGTCATAACGAGCACGACTGGAAATCGTGTTGTCGTCAAAAGCGGCACGAGGGTTCGAATCCCTCCCACT
>OMQS01000037.1 GCA_900313295.1 uncultured Eubacteriales bacterium | reverse complement strand
GCGTCGCAGATGTGATCCGCACTATGCAGCGCCGGCCGCATCCGCTGCACCAGCCGCCGGTGGTAGTCGCCGTATTCCGAAGCCGTGCGCATAAAGCGCACCATTTCCTCGTTCCACTGAAACATTACCGCTCCACCTCCATCAGCGGCACGATGACGATGCCGCCGGCGGTGTCCGCCAGCGTGGCCTCCACCCGATAGAGCCTGCGGATCAGCTCCGGCGTCAGCACCTCCTTGGCCGAGCCGTTGGCAGCCACGGCGCCGTCGTAGAGCGCCAGCACGCGGTCGGCAAAGGTCAGGGCGTGCTGGGGGTTGTGGGTGCTCAGAAGCACGGTGTAGCCCTCTCGGCTCAGGGCGCGCACCTGCTGCAAAATGCGCAGCTGATTGCCGTAATCCAGCGCCGAGGTGGGCTCGTCCATAATGAGAATGTCCGACTGCTGGGCAATGGCGCGGGCAATGAGCACCAGCTGCTGCTCGCCGCCGGAGAGATGGGCAAAGTTCCGCTCTGCCAGCTCCGTCACACCCACTCGCTCCATGGCGGCCATGGCCATGTCCACCTGCGCCTGCCTGGGCGGGGCGAAGGGGGAGAGGGTGCGCGTGGTGCCCATGAGCACGGTGTCCAGCACCGTGTAGCCGAAGGTGGGGCGGTGTGTCTGGGGGATGTAGGCGATGCGCTGCGCCCGTTCCCGCTGGGAGAGGGTGCGTATCTCCTGCCCCTCCACGAAGACGCTGCCCCGATAATCCGTCAGCGTCCCCAGTATGCAGCGGAACAGCGTGCTTTTTCCCACGCCGTTGGGGCCGAGCAGGGAGAGAAATTCCCCCTTTTCCACGCCGAAGCGCACCTCCCGCAGCACCTCGTGCGTGCCGTAGGAAAAGCTCAGATTTTCACACGAGAGGATCATAGCAGATGCTCCTTTCGCGTCATGAGATACAGGAAGAACGGCGCGCCCACAAAGGCCGTCAGGATGCCGATGGGGATCTCCGTCGCCAGCAGATTGCGGGAGATGTTGTCCACCAGCAGCAAAAATATGGCGCCGAACAGCGCCGAGGCGGGCAGCAGATGCCGGCAGTCGTTGCCCACCAGCTTCCGGCTCAGATGCGGAATCACCAGTCCCACCCAGCCGATCATGCCGCTGACGGCCACGCTGGCCGCCGTGAGCACCGTGGCGCACAGGATCACCACCAGCCGCAGCCGATTGGTGTTCGCGCCCATGGAACGCGCCTCCTCCTCGCCCAAGGTCAGCAGATTGATCCGCCAGCGCAAAATCAGCAGCGGCGCAAGACCGATGAGCATGGGAACGGCGGCAAAGGCCACCACGTTCATCCGCGTGCCGGAAAGGCTGCCCATGAGCCAGTAGGTGATGGCCGGCAGCTGGTTTGAGGGGTCGGCCACCAGCTTCACATAGGACGTGCAGGCGGAAAACAGCGACCCGATCATCACGCCCGCCAGCAAAAGCGAAGTCACCCGATTGCCCTTCGTCCGCCGTGCAATGGTGTACACCAGCGCCACGGACAGCAGGCTGCTTATAAAGGCCAGCGCCGTGATGCCGCTGCGGGAAAAGCCCAGCAGAATGGCCAGCGCCGCGCCGAAGCACGCGCCGGAGGAGGCGCCCAGAATGTCCGGCGCCGCCATGGGGTTGCGGAACACGCTCTGGTAAGCCGTGCCGGCGGTGGCCAGGCTGCAGCCCACCATGCAGGCCAGCAGAATGCGGGGCAGCCGGATGTTCAGCACCGCCGCCTCCATCTGCTCCGTCCAGCTTGCGTCTATGGGGAAAATGCGGGAGAGCAGGATCCGGATCACGTCCGAGGGCGGCACGTCGTAGCGCCCCAGCCAGAAGGACAGGAGGAACAGCGCCAGCAGCGCCGCCGCCAATATGCAGATGAACAGCAGACCCCGCCGGCCTTCTCTGGTGCGCATGGTGTCTCCCTCCCGTCTGATTTCAAATTATTCTATATGAATCGGTTTTCGACAAATAAAACTTGCTATTTTTCCTAAAAATGACAGATTATACAACTTTTTTGGCCGCTTACTGTCCGCTCTCCAGGGGGACGAACTCTATTTTTGTCACCATGCGCACCCAGTTTCCGGAGCTGCCGCCG
>OMQS01000015.1 GCA_900313295.1 uncultured Eubacteriales bacterium | reverse complement strand
TTCTCCTCCGTGTCCGCCTCCACATGGCAGGTGACGATGTCGCCGCCGGCGTCGCAGAACTGCTCCACATAGCGCTCCGGACGGTCGATCATCAGGTGAACGTCCAGCGGAAGCACCGTGACGGGGCGGATGGATTTCACCACGGGGATGCCGATGGAAATATTGGGCACAAACAGGCCGTCCATCACGTCCACATGGACATAGTCGGCCGTTTCGATGCGCTGAATGTCGCGGCCGAGGTTGGCGAAGTCGGCCGAGAGAATGGAGGGTGCGATCTTGATCATGGCGAAAGGATCCTTTCTCGTTGGGTTTGGCACCGGACGGAGCCGGAGCGCATAGGATGGTGCAAGCGGCGTGAGGCGAACAGCGGCCGTGAAGCGCCTGCGCAGCTCGCCCGTCCCCCCGGCCCTCGCCCGCCGCTTTTCATATAGGGGGTCGGCGGCGCAAGCCGCCGGCTCCCAATGGGCATATCATAACAAATACATTATACCGCACAAATACGGGAATTGCAACGGAGAAAACATGGGAAGGGACAGGGAAAGCTCCCCTCTGCCTGCGCGGCAAAGGGGAGCTTCTTTCCGCCGGACGGAGCCGGCAGCTGCGCTGGCATAACCTTCTGCTCAAACTCGCCGCAAGGATCAGCGACCTCAAAAATATCGCCGTCCTCGTTCTCCATCATCTCGTCCAGAGAAATAGCCTTGCCGGAGCGGTTTTGATGCCATTTCCGCATGAAATCCGTCTTGACGGTGCTGCCGGTGGTTTCGTAGTCCTCCGCGGTGCGGTTTTCCCAGATCGCGTCGATCATCGGCTGCCAGTTCTGCTCCGCAATCACCATGTCAGTGACATTGCCGACCAGATTGATGCAGGGGATAATGCTGTATGACAGCCGCCACAAAGGGAAATATCCTGCGTACTGATTCCAGTTGCCGGGAATATCGCGGTAGTTGCCCTTTCGGTCTTTGACTTGAAAGAACTGCCATGCGCACCATGCGTAGCAGTCCCACACAAGCAGCTTGAACATATCATCTCATACGATGTGGTTATATTTGTCTGTCCGCAAGACCTCATACGGACAGCGGGGCAGCTCATAGGCTGGTTTCCATTTCTCCGCAAGCTCTCGCGGCAGACTGTAAAACAGCGTCAGCCATGATTTGTCGCTGTCCTGCGGCATCTCGATGATCTCACCGGGCAGCACCACAAGAAAACCTTTTGGGCCTGTCTGCTTGTCCATCAGCGTCACCTCCCATCGCTTCTGTATTCAACCCTCTACTATATATGGCACGAGAAGGGCTGAATTGTTCCAGTGTTTCCAAAGTTTTTTGAGATTTTTTGAAAAAATCTCGGAATGAATGGGATAGGATTGATTTAAGGCAATTATACCTGAAAGCTGTGAATAAATCCATTGCTTTTCGTGACGGCAAAAAAATAACGGGTATCCGGCTCTCACCAGATACCCGTTATTTTGTTCCCAATCCTGCCTGACAGATGCTCATTTCGTAATTTCGGTCTAAACCTGTTTTACGAACACCTGTCTAACCGGCAGCCGCCCTTTTTAGATATACACTGTATGCGCTTTTTACTTATGCCTCACGCTTTTTCTTTTTGCCCATGACCGCTACGGCCATAGCCGCGCCCAGCAGCAGGGTGAGCCACAGGGTCAGGCCGCTGTCGCCGGTCTGCGGGGTCTGGGGCTGCAATACCAGTACTCGCTGTTGCCCTCGGCGTCCTCGGCGGCCGCCTTGGCGGGCACTCGCACCAGCGCCTCGTGGTTCCCGCCGTCCACCTCGCCGTAGGCCTCGCCGCAGTCCTCGCACACGGCTTTCTTCACGCAGGTGGCCGTACCGCCGGTGTGGCTCACGCAGCGGTAGGCGCACAGGGTGCACACGCCCTTCTCCCATGTGTGCTCCTCCGTCTCCACGGTGACAAGCCCGCAGCAGTTATAGCGCTGGGTGTGCCGGCGCTCCGTGGTGCTCCACACCTTTTCGCCGGTGTGGTTGTTCTGATCCACCGTGCCTTCCTTGGCGCCGCAGCCATCCCGCCGGCAGGTCTTGGGCGTCATGCAGGTAGCCGCCGCCCAGTCGTGATCCAGCGCGGGAAGGATCGTTACCTCCGTGCCGCCGCAGGCGGAGCAGGTAAAGGTCTTCAAGCCCGTGGCCGTGCAGGTGGGCGCCGTGGTCACCGTGCCCTCGTCCAGCTCGTGTCCCTCCAGGGCACAGTTGCGCGTCACCGTCAGGGTCACAGCCGCCGAGTAGCGGATGCCGTTATAGTCTCTGTCGTTGGGCGTATTCTTGATCACACAGCGGTAGAGCAGCCGCTCGTTGTTCTCCCCCTGGTGAAACGGCCCGGAACTCAGACTCACCGTGTCGTATTCGTCCGGCCCCGTCATGGTTTTTATCTGGAGCGGCTGGGTGTACCGCTCCTCCGTCTCCACCGTGTAGACGAACTTGTGTACGGCGTTGCCGTTTCCGTCCACGGTATTGCCGTAGTCGGGCACATCAATGTTGCCGTCCTTTACCACCATTTTAATGGCCTTTTCCACCGTGCCGCTGACGGTGCCGCTGTTAAAGATCACGGTGCCCGTGCCTCGGACATCCAGCCCTGTGATGTTGGCCGTGGTTCCGTCTATCTCCAGGTTGCCGCCCTCCAGCCGGATGGGCTTGGTGAAGGTGTTGTTTTCCCCCCGCTGCATGGTCAGCTTCAGCGTGGCGCCCGACTGCACCACCATCTCCGGAATGGCGCAGCCCGCGCTTACCATCGGATCCACCGTGTAGCTCCCCGGCTCCGCCGTCAGCTTCAGCTCCAGATCCGATTTCACAATGTCCTTCAGCTCCAAGGTCTTGTAGACATAGGTCGCATCGGATCTATCCGTGTAATAGGACCAAAACGGCATGTCTTCGCCCCCTCTTTTTTCCGAAAAGAGGGTAATGCTGTTGTGCTTCTTCCCTGTCAGCTCTACATAATCCGAATATTTCGAATATATCTGTGGGGGATAATTTGTCCGGCTCAGCTTTACATGCGGCCCCGCCATCACCATCCGTTTCCTCATGGATATGGCGTTTTCCTCTCGCTTCCCGTTGGACATACCCACGCGCATCACGCCGTCTCCCTGGAAGTAGATGGCTCCGCGCCACAAATCCTCCCAGCTGTCGGCTAAGTCATTGCTGTCGAAACCATATTCGTTCTGCGGGTCCTTCCCTTCGGCTCGCTCAAAGAACACATCCACTTCTCCGCCATTGTTTATATCCAGACGCTTGCAATAAAACGCCTTGGTCTCGCCGAAATCTTCAATATAGTTATATTTATTAATATAGAACCTTTCCTCTTGTAGAAATACGCAGTTACGAT
Organism: uncultured Eubacteriales bacterium; assembly: GCA_900313295.1. Classification (GTDB taxonomy): domain Bacteria; phylum Bacillota; class Clostridia; order Oscillospirales; family Oscillospiraceae; genus Vescimonas. Next base: position 1,774 of record OMQS01000015.1, on the reverse strand, counting down.
GCCGCCGTCAACGGTGGCCACGCCCGCCACATAGAGGGAGGAGATATAGTTGGTATGGGGAAAGTTGTGAAGAAAACCCACTCTTTCCCAAGAGCTGCTCTTAGCCACGGAACATGTGATCAAGCGCGCCCTCTCCCACATACAGCTTGCCGCGGGTCGACATAGCCGCCTGACCCTTGATGATGTCAGTGGTGCGAGCATTGACGATGGTGCCCACTCCCTCTATCGTTATGTCGCCGCCGGAGTAGATACAGGTGCCCTGGCTCACGGCTTCCACTGTGACACTGTCTTTTATGGTCAGATTTTTGCACTCAATGGCGTTCTCGTGGGTCTAGATCTTCAATATGGCTCCGCGATTTCCGGTGATGGTCAGGTTGGTATTGGTGGCGTAAATGCCGTAGTAGGCCTCTTTATATTTGGTGCAATTCTCATAGGGGAAGGCCTCGTCGCCCAGGTAATTCTCCCGCCCCTCCACGCGAATGGTCAGGTCATGCACGCTGGTGTCCACATAGATCAGCCCAAAGAGGGAATATTTGTCAAAAAGCGCTGATATTTTCGTCCCGATGGTGCCTATTTGAAAGTTCCGCAGGGTCAGCGTGTAGGTGTTCGGGTCAAATTCCCAGCCCTCCTTTCGGCTTATTTTCCGGGAAGAGGTAATCTCCTCATCCAGGATCCACACTCCGTACCGTTCCTCCGCCGCCAAAGCCACACTGGGCACCAGCGTCAGCATCACGCACAACGTCAGCAGAAAACACAAGATCCGTCTTTTCATTGCTCTTTCTCCCTTTCGTCCCCCGATGACAGCTTGAAGTCATACTTCATTTCCAGCATTGCAAACAGTTTATGCATCACGTCGGCGGCGATGGCCTGCATGTCAAGCCCTGCGATAAAGTCCAGCACCCCCGCCTGCTCCGCCTCCGGCACCTTATACATCCGCATGGCCGCCGTAAGAAAGCGTTCCAGCTTGCGCTCCAGCGGAAAATGGATGTCGCACTTTCTGGCCATATAGCTGCGCATGAGTCCCGCCGAGCCGATGTCCATCTCATAAAAATCGCTGTCGGAATACCTCGGAAAATTCGCCCCGAAGATGGCCTTCAGCTCCGCCGTGGTGTGCAGGTAGATATACTCCGCCGTGTCCGGCAGGGTGTAGGCCTCGAGATAAATTTCCCGCAGGCTCTCGTTCAGCTCCGTGAGGGTCAGCTGGATGGCCGTTTCCGCCGCATAGGCGTACACCGGCGGCAGACTGTCGCCCACAAGCCCCCGCGCCACGCCGAACTGCCCGCCGAACATGGGCTTCACCAGCTCCATGAGCACCGCGTCCTTGGTGGGGAACAGGTTTTGAAAGCTCCCCCGCGCCACGCCGGCCTCCTCCACGATCTGGGAGATGGTGGTCTCCCGATACCCCTGCTCCAGAAACAGGCGGACGCACACGGCAAGGATCTTCTTTTTCGTTTCGATACCGTCTTTTCGCAGCGGCATAGGCAGTTACCCTCCACTAGTTAATATATGTATTAATTATAAATCATTTCCTTCAAATCGGCAAGAAAAAAACAGGAAAAAACGCAGAAGTATTAGGCTTTTTATTGGGCATTTCTATAGGATATAGTGGGAGGAATCATAGGAAAACGGAAAGTCAGTCGGCGGCGGGGTGTGGTCATTTCGCCGCCGGCAGAAAAACAGACTCTCTGCCTGCGCAGAGAGTCTGTTTTTCGTTTTTTCAGATGGCGAAGTTGCCGTTTACGAAAATGGGGATCTCGCGTCCGTCCCGGGTGGT
>OMQS01000044.1 GCA_900313295.1 uncultured Eubacteriales bacterium | reverse complement strand
TCGGTCTGCTCGTCATAAGCGGCCAGAATGTCCTTTTCGATGATGCGGACGGTGTCCTGCTTCATGACGTCCTCCTGCGCGGCAGGCTCTGCGGCGGGCGCAGGCTCCGAAACGGAGACTGGCTCCTCGGCGGGGACTTCCGCCGGCGCGGCGGCCGGCTCCTCGGGAGCGGACAGCTGGCTGTGGGGCAGCTTTTCCAGATACTCCGCCTGCTGCAGACACAGCGCCAGATTCTTCGCCACGAAGTCCTCCATGGCGGCCTTGGCCTGCTCGTATTTTTCCCGGGCGTCTTTGGTCTTCCAGGCAAGGTCACGGTTGATGACCTCGGCGGAATTCTTTGCCTCTTCCAGCAGACGCCGGCTCTCCTGCTGGGCGTCGGAGAGCAGCTGCTCGCTCTTGGTCTTGGCCTCCTCCGTCATGGAGGCGGCCATCTTCTGGGCGGCCAGCAGCATGGAGCGCATGGTGTCCTCCGTGGCTCGGTATTCCTCCACCTTCTCGGCCAGGATCTTCAGCTTGGTCTTGAGGGCGGCGTTCTCCTTGTAAAGGGAGGTGTAGTCCTCCGTGAGTGCATCCAGAAACTCGTCTACCGCGGCCAGATCATAGCCGGCGGAAAAGGACGAGGACTTGGGAAAGGTTTTCTCGGAAACTTCCTGTGGTGTGAACATTGATGATCCCTCCGTACTATCGTTTCTATCCGGCCGCCGTTACAGGTACAGGCCGCTGCTCTCCAGCTCGTCGATGAGGTCGCCCATGAGATCCACGGAGTAGGGCGTGATGATGTAGGTGTTGGCGGAGACCTTCTTGATCTTGCCGTCGCCGGCGTAGGCCACGCCGGAAAGGAAGTCGATGAGGCGGCGGGCGATGTCCTTGTTGGTGGACTCCAGATTCAGCACCACCGTGCGCTTTTCCCGCAGATGGTCGGCGATCTCGGAGGCGTTTTCAAAGCGCTCCGGCTTCACCAGCACCACCTTGAGCTGGGTGGTGGCGTGGATGTTCACCACCTTGCTGCTGCGGCGGTCGTCGCTGCCGCTGCGGCGGTCGTCGCTGGCGCTGCGGCGGTCGTCCCGCCGGTCATCATAGGAGTCCCGTCCGGAACGCTGGGTGGGGAACTGCTGCTCCTCCTCTTCATAGTCGTAATCCTCGTCGTCATAAGGATGAATGATCTTCTTGAATTCGTCCATCAAACTCATATCTGCGCAACCTCCCGCATTTATTTGCTGTAATTTCTGGCTCCAAAAATGGCCGTGCCCACGCGAACCATGTTGCTGCCGGCCTCAATGGCCTCAGCATAGTCCCCGCTCATGCCCATGGAGAGATACTTTAACTTATTATCGTATATATTTTGATTTATGTCAACATAAAGTGCCTTCATCTTTGCAAAAAACGGGAGATTTCCCTGCGGCTCGTTTTCCACCGGCGGAATGGTCATCAGCCCCAGCACCTGCACGTGGGAAAGGGTCTTTGCGTAGCGGGCGGCCGCCTCCAGCTCCTCGGGGGCAAAGCCGCTCTTGGCCTCCTCGCCGCCGATGTTCACCTCCAGCAGGATGTCCTGCACCAGAGAGAGCTTTTCGGCGGTCTTCTCTATCTCGTCCAGCAGCGCCACTGAGCCGACGGACTGGATCAGCGCCGCCTTGCCCACCACCTGCTTGACCTTGTTGCGCTGGAGATGGCCGATGAAGTGCAGAGGCGCACCGGCATAGGCGTCCTCCGCCAGCTTCTGGGTCATCTCCTGCACGCGATTTTCGCCCAGGGCGTCGATGCCGGCGGCAATGGCCTCCCGACAGGCGGCGGCGTCATTCATCTTGCTGGCACCCACCAGCGTGATGTCCGCGGCAGTGCGGCCGCTGCGCTCCGCCGCCAGAGCGATCTGCTGCCGGATGGCAGCAATGTTTTCGGAAATAGACATGGAAACTCCTCCCTTGCTGTAAAAAAAACGTTGGAAACGATCTTTTTTCTGTTTTTTCCATATGTATATGCGCTGTTTTCAGCTTCCGGGCAGGAGCATGCCGTCCGTCAGCGTCTGGGACGTGGAGATCGCCAGATCCCCCTGCCGCAGGATGCGCTTACCCTGTGCGCCCTCGGCGCTGTTCACCAGGCAGAAGCCCTCGCCCCGATATGAAAGCGTCACCGGCTTGCGGTATACATAAGCCCCCACCTGACAGAAGACGCCCAGATTCCCCGCTTCGTCCATGCGCAGGGCGGCGGAGGGAATGTGCAGCCCCGTGTACTCCCGCAGCAGGATCTGCCCCTGCTGGTGGCGCAGGAGGGTCACCTGCGAGATGTACTGGGAGCACGAGAGCACCACCACCATGCGGCCGTCCTCCTCGGCGCTGACGGAATGCACATAGGCCGCCGCGTCCTGCGCAAGACCCTTGCTCAGCCGCAGAGTCACCTGCTGCCCCACGGAAAGCTCGCGGGCAGTGTCGGCGGCCACGTCTGCCGCATAGTACCAGGTGCTGCCGGTGATGATCTTTCCGGCACCCTTCACGGCGGTGCCGGCGCGCAGGCCGTCCAGCATGGAGGGCGTCAGCTCCGAGAGCATCGCCGGCGTCAGCTGCTGCTCGCAGCCGTCGGTGGAGCCGCTGAAATAGCCCGCCGAAGTCGTGCGCACCGCCGACGCGCCGGAGAGCTGCGCCTGCAGCGAGGCGATGGTGGTCTGGGTGGACTGGATCTCGGCGCTGATCTGCTCCAACGACTCATAGCTGTAGCTGCGCTTTAGAACGGCGGATTTCACGGCGGACATTTCGCCGATGGCGGTGGAATACTCCCCTTCCGCCGTGGCGGCATGGAGGTTACAAATGCTGTCGGAAATATCACTGTCCACCTTCAAGGCGGCATCGCTGTCCAGATAGGAGTTGTGAGCAAACCGGAGCTGCTGGAGCTTCAGCTCCGCATCCTCCAGCTGCTTCACCGTTTCCAGCGCGTCCTTGCTGGCGTAGGCCTTGGCCACGGTCTGGCCGACGTGGACTTTTTCGCCCTCCTGCACCTGCCGCAGCAGAGTGCCGGACACCTCGGGCAGAGGCGTTTCCTGCCGGATGACCCAGCCGTTTACGGAGATGGAATCGGCCACCTGCCCCGCATAGGCCACCGACACGGACACCGGCTGATGAAAATACCGGTACGCCTCAACGCCCAAAAGCGCCGCCACGGCCAACAGCACCGCGACGGATAGAAATTTGAAGATGGGAGTGGATCTCATGGCTGCTCCTTCGCTGTCAGGCCTCCCCGTCCTCCTCTCGCAGAGAGATGGGACGCAGGGGGACGATGGTGGAAACGGCGTGCTTGTAGATGAACTGCTGGCGGCCGTCGCTGTCGAGCACCAAGGAAAAGCTGTCGAAGCCCGTGATAACGCCTCGCAGCTGGAAGCCGTTCATCAGAAACACCGTGACGGAAACGGCCTGCTTGCGCACCTTGGTGAGAAAAATGTCCTGTAAATTTGCCTTTTGCATATCGTCTGCTCCTTTTTCTATGTATTGGTGCGGACGATGCTTTTCTATGCTTGTCCGCCCGAGTCTATCCTAAGCCCTGGGCGGTGAGATATTCTGTCGCATTTTGCAGCCCCATCGGGAAATTCGGCTCTTTTTCCCAGAGGATCCAGTGGATGGCCTCGTTGCGCCGCAGCCAGGTGAGCTGGCGCTTGGCGTATTGGCGGGAGCGGAGCTTCACCTCCTCCACGGCCTCCTGCGCCGTGGCCTCCCCCCGCCGGACGGCCAGAAACTGCTTATAGCCGATGGCCTGCAGGGCGGTGGCGTCCTCCGGCAGCCCGCTTTGGAGCAGCCGCTCCACCTCCTGCAAAAGACCGCGGTCTACCATGGCGTCTACCCGCCGGTCGATGCGGGCATAGAGATCGGCGCGCTCCCGAAAGCTCAGGCCGATGTAGTACGCCTCATAGCGGGGCGGCAGGCCACGGGTGCGGGCGTCGTGCTCCGTAATAGTTTCGCCGGTCTGACGGTATACCTCCAGCGCGCGAAGAATACGCTTCTCGTCGCTGAGATGGAGCCGCGCCGCGCAGACGGGATCCACCTGCGCAAGCTCGCGGTACAGCGCCTCTACGCCCCGACGGGAAAGCTCCTCCTGCAGCGCCTTTCGCGTTTCGCCGCCGCTGCTCCCGGGGGCAAAGGTGCGGCCGGCCACCAGAGAGTCCAGATACAGCCCCGTGCCGCCCACCAGAACAGGGCGCTTGCCCCGCCGGAGAATGTCCTGCACGCAGCGGTCGGCCTGCTCCGTGAACCCGGCCACCGACCAGCTCTCCCGCGGGTCGGCCACGGCGATCATGTGGTGGGGCACACCCTCCATCTCCTCCGGCGTAGGGGCGGCGGTGCCCACGGTCATGCCCCGATAGATCTGCATGGAGTCCACGGACACCACCTCGCCGCCGAAGCGCTTGGCCAGCGCCACGCCCATTTTGGTCTTGCCGGTGGCGGTGGGGCCGACGACGCAAATAATACGGTTGTCCATGGTAGGGCTCCTTTCGTGGAAAGTGAGGGGGTACGGATTGCCACAGCCAGTGTGCGCACTGGCTTCGCAATGACATGTTTTTTTGCAAGGGGGTGCGGTGAGTTTCCTATGGTGCGCAGGGGAGAGGCTCTGCCCCTCCCACGGGCGGGGTAAAACCCCGCCCCTACGGAAGCGTTTCAAGGGGTGCAGGGAATGGAATTTATTGCAGCTTTTGCTTTAATTCGTACAGCAGGTTCAGCGCCTCCAGAGGGGAGAGGGTGTCCACCTGCTCCCGACGCAGGCGGGCGAGCACTTCCTCCTCCGCCACGGCCGCCAGGGACACCTGATCGTCCTCCTGCCGCAGAGGTGCCGGCTCCTTGCCGGCCTGCTCCTCCAGCTCCCGCAGGATGGTCCTGGCGCGGCCGATGACTCCCTCCGGCAGACCCGCCAGCCGGGCTACCTCGATGCCGTAGCTGCGGTCGGCACCGCCGGGGACGATCTTGCGCAGGAAGATGATCTCGTCCCCGCGGGCGCGCACGGCGATGTTATAGTTGCGCACGCCGGCAAGGCTGTGCTCCATGTCGGTAAGCTCGTGGTAATGGGTGGCAAAAAGGGTTTTTGCCCCCAGCTTTTTGGGGTCGGCGCAGTATTCCAGCACGGCGCGGGCGATGCTCATGCCGTCAAAGGTGCTGGTGCCCCGTCCGATCTCGTCCAGAATAAGCAAACTGTTTTTCGTGGCGGCGTGGAGAATGTTGCTGACCTCGGTCATCTCCACCATGAAGGTAGACTGGCCGGCGGAGAGGTCGTCGGACGCGCCGATGCGGGTAAAAATGCGATCTACCACGCCCAGATGGGCGCTCTTCGCCGGAACAAAGGAGCCGATCTGCGCCAGCAGGACGATGAGCGCCACCTGCCGCATGTAGGTGGATTTACCCGCCATGTTGGGGCCTGTGATAATGGCCGCGCGCCCCTCCTTTTGCCCCATATAGGTGTCGTTTGGCACAAAGAGGGCGTCGGGGCGCATCTTCTCCACCACCGGATGGCGTCCGTCGTGAATTTCCAGCACGTCGGAGTCGTCCACCGTGGGGCGGCAGTAGTTGTTGCTCACGGCCACCGCCGCAAGGGAGCACAGGCTGTCCAGCTCCGCCACCGCCGAGGCCGCCGCCTGAATGCGGCTCACCTCACCGGCCACGGCCAGACGAAGCTCCGTGAACAGCTCATATTCCAGCGCCGAAACGCGGTCGGCAGCGGTGAGGATGTCGCTCTCCAGATTCTTCAGCTCCTGGGTGATGTAGCGCTCGCCGTTTACCAGGGTCTGCTTGCGGATGTAGGTGTCGGGCACCTGATCCTTGAAGGAATTGGACACCTCGATATAGTAGCCGAAGACTTTGTTATAGCCGATCTTCAGGGTGCGGATGCCGGTCTTCTCCTTTTCCTGCGCCTCCATGGAGGCCATAAGCCCCTTGCCGCCGTGGAGGATGCCACGAAGGCGATCCACCTCCGGATGGAAGCCGTCCCGTATGAACTCGCCCTCCCGCACGGAAAAGGGCGGCTCGTCCTGCAAGGTGTCCGCAATGCGCTGCGCCAGATCGTCCAGCGTGTCCAGCGTGCGGTACAGCTCCCGCAGACGCCCCTTGGGGAAGGCGGCCAGCAGCTCCTTGACGGCGGGCAGCTTTTCCATGGCCATGCGCAGCGCCACCAGGTCGCGCCCACCGGCGCTGCCATAGACGATGCGGCTCATGAGCCGCTCCATATCGCCGATGCCGGAGAGCGCCCGCATCAGCTCTTCCCTTGTGACGGTGTCATTCACCAGACGCTCCACGCAGTCGGCGCGGCGGTCAATGTCCTGCACGCTGAGAAGCGGACGCTCCAGCCAGCTGCGCAGCATACGGGCGCCCATGGCGGTCTTTGTCTTGTCCAGCACCCAGAGGAGGCTGCCTTTTTTCTCCTTGCTGCGAAGGGTCTCCGTCAGCTCCAGATTGCGCCGCGCCGTGATGTCCAGCTCCATGAACTGCCCCTGCTCGTAATAGTCCAGCGTGTCGATGTGGGACAGGTCGCCCTTCTGGGTGTCGTGCAGGTAGCCCAAGAGGTTGCCCAGCGCCAGCAGCGCCGCGGGATTTTCCCGAGGAAGACGGCCGAGAGCCTGCTCGCCGAACTGGGCGGCCAGCAGAGTGCGGGCGGTCTGCACCTGTGTTTCGCGTATCTCTCTGTGGCAGGAGAGCTTGTTCTCCGTGAGCATACGCAGGGCGGCGTCCTCGGCGGCGGCAGGGTTCATAATGATCTCCGCCGGAGAAAAACGCGCTGCCTCGTTGAGCATATGCACGGCGGCGTCACGGCCGAAAAAGGCGGTAGCGTGGGTCTGGCCGGTGGAAATGTCGCAGGCGGCAAAGCCGGTGCACTCCCCCTCCAGCCATGCGGCGGCGCAGAAATTGCTGCGTCCGGCCTCCAAGGAGGCGTCGTCCAGCACCGTACCAGGAGTGACCACGCGGATGATGTCCCGCTTCACAAGCCCCTTGGCCGTGGCGGGATCCTCCGTCTGCTCGCAGATGGCCACCTTGTAGCCCTTGGCGATGAGGCGGGCGATGTAGCCCTCGGAGGAGTGGTAGGGGATGCCGCACATGGGCACCTTTTCGTCAAAAGACTTATTTTTGTCCTTGTCGCGGGTGGTGAGGGTGAGATCCAGCTCTCGGGAGGCGGTCCTGGCATCGGCGCCGAACATCTCATAAAAATCGCCCAGACGGAAGAACAGGATGGAGTCCTTGTTCTGCTCCTTGATCTCCAAATACTGCTTCATCATGGGGGTCAGCTCAGCCATAAACAGTCACATCTTTCTGCCGCAGAGGCGGCGCATCTCACCCATTCAGGTGGAAAACTTTGTGGAAAAGTGAATTATTGCGCCTTTTCAGGCGAAAAAGGTCACCTTAAACTCGCTTAAACATCTTTTCGATCTCATAGCGGGAGAGCTTCACAGCCACGGGGCGGCCGTGGGGGCAATACTGGATCTCCCCTGACTGCATCCGCTCCACCAGCGCCCGAAGCTCGGCGGGGGAGGTGTGCATACCCGCCTTGATGGCGGACTTGCAGGCCATGGTCTGCAGCAGTCGATCCCGCGCGCCATGGGGGTCGGCGCGACCCAGCCGCAGATCCTCCGCCAGCTCCTCCACCGTGGCGGCGGCGTCCTCCGGACGGATGTCCGAGGGGATCTGGCGCACCAGCAGCGTGCCGGCGCCGAAATCCTCGCAGGCAAAGCCGAACTCCTCCAAAAGCGGCAGCTGCGACAGGGCGGCGGCATAGTCGTCCGCCTCCAGATCCACCGTGAGGGGCTGCAGCAAAAGCTGGCTCATGGGCGGCTCCTGCCGCTCCTTCAGGGCGTTGAACCGCAGGCGCTCGTGGGCGGCGTGCTTGTCGATGAGCCAGAGGTTCTCCGCCTCGTCCTGACAGATGATATAGGTGTCCAGCGCCTCGCCCACCATGCGCCAGGGGGCGGGGCGGTCGGCCAAAGTCTGCTGGATGGGCAGGTCGATGGTGTTGCGTCGGGGGGCGCTTTCTTCCGTGGGGACGGGCTTCTGCGCTGAAGCGGCAGGCTCCGGCTTCATGGCGGGGACGAAGGCGGGCTCCTTTTTTTCCGTCGGGGCAGGTCGCTCCATCGGCGCAGGGGCGGGGGAAGGGCGCTGCACGCTGTCGTGCAGAGGCAGGGGCGCGTCGGGGTGCACCGCCGGCCTTGCGGCATAGCTGCCCAGCGGCTTTTTCTCTGTGGGCGGCGTCTGCCGCTCCTTGTATTCCTGCACGGTCATGGACTGATAAAACGTCTGCTGCGCGGGCTTGGGCGCGGGCGCTTCGCCGGCGGTGAGCAGGTCTTTGACTGTGTAATGCACGGCGTCGAAAACGGCGCGCTCATTCTGGAATTTTACAACGGTCTTGGCGGGGTGGACATTCACGTCCACGGTGTTTTTGGGGAGGGTGATATGCAGCACGCAGCCGGGGAACTTGCCCTTGAGCAGGCGGTTGCGGTAGGCCTCCTCCAGCGCGGCGGCAAGGAGCTGGCTCTTTACGAACCGGCCGTTCACGAAGAAAAGCTGGCGGCCGCGGGTGCCGCTGCCGTTTAAGGGCTTGGTGACAAAGCCCTCCACCTGAATGTCGCCGCCGCAGCCGGAGACCGGCAGCAGCCCCATGGCGAAATCACGACCCATGGCGGCATAGATGGCGGAGCGGAGCTGACCGTCGCCGGGGGTGTGGAGCACCTCCGCCCCGTCCCGGATCAGCTTCACGGACACCTCCGGATGGCTCAGCGCCAGATGGGTGACAACGGCGGTAACGGCGGCGCCCTCGGCGGTGTCTTTTTTCATAAATTTCATGCGGGCGGGGGTGTTATAAAACAGGTCACGGACGCAAATGGTGGTGCCCTCCGGACAGCCGGCCTCCGCCACGCTGCCCGCTGCGCCGCCCTCCAGATGGAGAGAAGCGCCCTGCTCCGCGCCCCGCTCGCGGGAAAAAATGTCCACCCGCGACACGGCGGCAATGGCCGCCAGCGCCTCGCCCCGAAAGCCCAGGGTGCCGATGGCGGAAAGATCCTCCGCGCGGCGGAGCTTGCTGGTGGCGTGGCGCAAAAAGGCCGTGGGCAGCTGGCTCGGCGCTATGCCGCAGCCGTTATCCGTGATGCGCAGGTAGGTAAGTCCGCCGTGCTGTACCTCCACCGACACGGCGGAAGCGCCGGCGTCCAGGGCGTTTTCCAGCAGCTCCTTGGCCACGCTGGCGGGACGCTCCACCACCTCGCCGGCGGCAATGAGGTCGGCAACGTGGGGATCTAAGCACTGAATAGCCGGCATGAAAAACGCCTCCTTTACGGTGTAAATTTTGGGTTGATAGGGGACGGCGGGGGGCGCCGCCCTACGGGTGGGATCACGGATTGCCACACCGGTGACATCGGTCACCGGTTCGCAATGACAGTTTTCGTCTTAATAATATTGAAAATATCACACCATCTCGCCGAACAGCGCCCAGGTGTTGCTGTCGGTGATCTTCACGTCGCGGTACTCGCCCAGCGCGGCCTTGTCGCCCACCAGATGCACCAGACGCCCCCCCGCGGTGCGGGCGGAAAGCGGCCAGCGGGCATCGTCCGTTTCGCCGTCCACCAGACAGCGCAGGGTCTTGCCCACATAGCGGGCGTGATGGCGGGCGGAAATTTCATTTTGGGCGTTGCAGAGGGCGTCAAACCACTTCTGCTTCTCCGCACGAGGCACGGGGTCGTCCATTTTTGCCGCGGGCGTGCCGGGGCGGGGGGAGAAGATGAAGGTGAACAGGGCGTCAAACTCCACCCGGCGCACCAAGTCCACGGTTTCCATAGCCTCGGCTTCCGTTTCGCCGGGAAAGCCGATGATGACGTCCGAGGTCAGCACCAGATCGGGCATGACCTTGCGGGCATAGGTGATAAGCTCCAGATACCGCGCCTTGTCATACGGCCGGTTCATGGCGCGAAGCACCCGGTCGCAGCCGGACTGCACCGGCAGATGGAGCTGGTGCGCCACATGGCGGCTGCGCGCCATGGTGTCAAAGAGCTTGAACGAGGCGTCCTTGGGCTGGGAGGACATGAAGCGCAGGAGATAGTCGCCGTCGATCTTGTCCAGCTCCGCCAGCAGATCCGCAAAGTCCTGCGGAATGTCCAGATCTTTGCCGTAGGAGTTCACGTTCTGCCCCAGCAGGGTGATCTCCTTATAGCCCTCCGCCACCAGCTGGCGGACTTCGGCAACGATCTTGTCCATGTCACGGCTGCGCTCCCGCCCCCGCACATAGGGCACGATGCAGTAGGCGCAGAAATTGTTGCACCCATACATGATGGACACCCACGCTCTGGTGCGGCCTTCCCGCACCACCGGCATATCCTCGGCGATGGTGCCGTGCTCGTCCTCCACGGAGAAGACCCGCCCCTGTCGGGTGTAGACCCGATAAAGCAGCTCCGGAAACTTCCACATGGCCTGCGGCCCGAAGACAAGATCCACATGGCGGTAGCTGGTGCGGACTTTCTCCGCGATCTCCGGCCGCTGCGCCATGCAGCCGCACAGGCAGATGATCTGCTCGGGATTGGCCTTTTTGGTGTGGGTCAGGGCGCCCAGATTGCCGAAGACGCGCTTTTCGGCGTGATCCCGAATGGCGCAGGTGTTCAGCACGATGATGTCGGCCTTTTCGGGCGCGTCGGTAAACTCGCAGCCCATGGCCTGCAGCATGCCCATGATGTGCTGGCTGTCCGCCACGTTCTGCTGGCAGCCGAAGGTGTCCACCAGCGCCAGAGGCGTCCGCCCCCGCCGGCTGTGCAGCGCGGCAATTTTTTTCTCATATTCACGCTGGCGCAGGGTGTCCTCCGCCGGCAGTACCACTTGCTTTCTGTCCAAAATACCCCTCCGTGGGCGCCACGGGAAAAATGGCGCTATGATTCGACTTTAATTATGAAATTATACCACATTCACCGCCGCAAAACAAGCCGTATGCCGTTGCAAATTTCCCCCAATTCGTGTATGATAGGGGCAGCAACATCGGCAAAGGAGCTTACGGCTTATGGTATGGAGCATTGCATTGCTGGTCGTCCTCATGGGGGCGGATCAGCTTCTCAAATACTGGACGGTGACACATCTGGCGCTGGGGGAGTCCGCCCCGCTGCTGCCGGGGGTGCTGCAGCTCACCCGCCTGCACAACTACGGGGCGGCGTGGTCGAGCCTGTCGGGCAAGACCGTGGTGCTGCTGGTCATCACGGGAGTGCTGATGGCGGCCGTGGCCTATCTGCTCCTCAAAAAGATCGTCCGCCACCCGCTGGGGGTGACGGCGGGACTTTTTATTCTGGGCGGCGGTCTGGGAAACATGATCGACCGGATCCGGCTCGGGTATGTGGTGGATATGCTGGACATTTCGCCGCTGTTTGACTACCCCATTTTCAATCTGGCGGACTGCTTCGTGGTGGTGGGCGCCATACTGGGCGCCGTGTACTATCTGTGGTTCTACGAAAAATACGACAAGAAGGGGCGCACCCATGGAAAAGAGGACGCTGACGGCCACAACTGAAGACGCAGGCACGCGGCTGGACAGCTTTCTGGCCGGCCGTCTGGAGGGCGTGACCCGCTCGGCGGCGGCGCGGCTCATCGAGAGCGGCTGCGTCACCGTGGACGGCAAGCCCGCCGGCAAAAGCGTGCGCATGGCCGGCGGCGAAACGGTGTGCGTGCTCCTGCCGGAGGCGGAGGAGCCGGAGGCGAGGCCGGAAGACATCCCGCTGGACGTGGTGTACGAGGACAGCGACGTCATCGTGGTGAACAAGCCCGTGGGCATGGTGGTGCACCCCGCGGCGGGGCACCCCGACGGCACGTTGGTCAACGCCCTGCTGCACCACTGTGCCGGAAACCTTTCCGGCGTGGGGGGGCAGCTGCGGCCGGGCATCGTCCACCGCATCGACCGCGACACCAGCGGCCTCATCATCGCCGCCAAAAACGACGCCGCCCACGCTTTTCTGGCGGCACAGCTGGCCGACCACACCCTGCGCCGCACCTACGAGTGTCTGGCGGTGGGGAATTTTAAGGAGGACAGCGGCACCGTGGACGCTCCCATCGGGCGGCACCGGACAGACCGCAAAAAAATGGCCGTTGTGCCGGACGGCCGCCGCGCCGTGACCCATTGGGCGGTTCTGGGGCGCTACAAGGGCGTGACCCACCTGCAGTGCAGGCTGGAAACCGGCCGCACCCACCAGATCCGCGTGCACTTAGCCTACATCGGCCACCCCATTCTCGGCGACACGGTGTACGGCGCGAAAAAGCCCGTGTCGGGGCTGACAGGCCAGTGCCTTCACGCCACGGGGCTGGAATTCATCCACCCCGCCACGGGGGAGAAGATCATCCTGACCTGCCCGCTGCCGGAGGAGTTCACGAAAATGCTGGCCAAGCTGGAGCGGCAAAAATAAAGCTGTCGAAAAAACCTCCGGTTTTTCCGACAAAAGGCTTGCAGTCTGCGGGCGGCAAACTCTGCGAGGCTCTTTTGACAAGGCGGCGGCTTCATACATTATAAATATTAAAAGACCGACCCTGCAAACAAGGGTCGGCTTTTTGCGTTTTTTGGTCTTCAGCCCTGGTGCTCCTTGGCATGGCGGCAGATAGCCGCAAAGGTCTGGGAGCTGATGTCATGCTCGATCTTGCAGGCGTCAGCCTCCGCCGTTTCCGGATCCACACCCAGGCGGACGAGGAAGCCGGTGAGGGTCCGGTGGCGATCCAGCATCTCCTGGGCGATGGCCAGACCCGCCGGCTCCAGGGTGATAAGCCCCGTTTTATCCATGGTGATGTAGCCGTTTTCCCGCAGGCGCTTGGTGGCGTAGCTGACGCTGGGCTTGGTGACCCCCAGATGCTCCGCCACGTCAATGGAACGGATAAAGCCGTGCTGCTGCTGCATCATGAGCATCGTTTCCAAATAGTCCTCCGAGGATTTCTGTATTTCCATGACAGACACACTCCATCTTTCATTTTTTCAAGCGTAGCACAGCGGCAGGCAAAAAACAAGGGGAATTTAAAAATATTTTACTAAAGCCTATTGACAAAGTAAGTTTTTTGGGGTATTGTAATCATACCTAATAAGTAGGCAATAGATTTTTCATAGCGGGAGGATCAGCGCATGACTATTTATACCGATAATGCCGCCACCACAAGGATGAGCGACACCGCCGTGGCCGCCATGCTGCCCTGTTTGCAAGGCAACTACGGCAACCCCTCCAGCCTGCACTCCGTGGGGCAGCAAGCCGCCGAGGCGCTGCAGGGCGCCCGCGAGACCGTGGCCAAGTGCCTGGGCTGCGACCCCAAGGAGATCATCTTCACCTCCGGCGGCAGCGAGGCCGACAATCAGGCCATTATTTCCGCCGCCCGCTTCGGCGCCCTGAAGGGCAAAAAGCACATCCTCTCCACCGCCTTTGAGCACCACGCCGTGCTGCACACCCTGAAGAAGCTGGAAAAAGAAGGCTTTGAGGTGGAACTGCTGCCTGTGGGCGAGCTGGGCACCGTCACCCCCGAGCAGGTGGCAAAGGCCATCCGGCCGGACACCGCTCTCGTGACCATCATGTACGCCAATAACGAGATCGGCTCCATTCTGCCCATCCC
>OMQS01000062.1 GCA_900313295.1 uncultured Eubacteriales bacterium | reverse complement strand
GGCGAAACGGACTGGCGCCGCCTGCGCACCTATCTGGGCGTCATCGAGTCCTACTCCCTGTACCTCCGTCTTCCCCAAAAAATGGAAACGCTGGCCTTTCTCTATGAACTATTGATGCACCGAGAGGGCGACATTCGCCGGCAGGCGGCGGCGCTTATGGGCGCCATCATCGCCGATTTCCACGCCGGCTATGTAAAAGAGCGCCCTGCGGGCAGCCGCCCCTTGGGCAATATCACCGATATAGGTCAGTGGAAGCTGTATCTGGAGCAGATCATTTTCCCCGACCACAAGCTGATGCCCCAGCACCGCAGCTGGATCGGCTATACCTTGAAATTCGTCGTAAACTCCCTCCTGCAGCACTGTCACGGCCGCGAGGAGCGCTTTTTGGACTGCCTGCTGGCCTATTGCCGCGCCGGCGGACGGGTGGAGGCGGGCGTGGCCTTCCAGCTGCTGGACACCTTTGCGGCGCTGCCTTTGGAGCGCTGCACGCCTGCCCAGCGGGAAACGCTGCTGCGCTTTGCGGAGTCGTCGGTTCGCTATCGGGAGCTGACGGTGCGCACCGCCGCCGCCCTGCTGCTGCGGGAGCTGCTGGCGGTGATGCCCGACCAGCCCCGCGTGCGCACGGCGCTGAAAAAGCTGCCTTGCGGCGACAGCACTTCTCTGACTCTCCTGCGCGACCGCCTGCTGGCGGGGGAGGCGGTGCGTCTGCCGGATGAGACCATCTCGGAGATTTTTCTGGATAATCTCAAAACCGCCACCCACTGGAGCATCCGCCGTGTGAATATTCTCCTGCTTGCCGAGCACGCCAAGGCCGGCGGCGCGCAGGTGCTGCATATTGCCGCCCATTTTTCCAATCTGATCAAAGTCAGCGACCGCGTCACCGTGCGCCACAGCGCCGGCGGTGCGCTGCTGGAGCTGGCGCCGCTTCTGAGCGTGGATCAGCGCAACGAGATCGCCGTGGAGCTTTGCCGCGGTCTGGAGCTGGGGCAGCAGGAGTTCACCAAGTATATCCCCGAGTATCTGGGACGCTTTGCCCTGTGGCTGCCGCCGGAGCAGCTGGACGAGCTGCTGGCGGGTCTGTCCGCGTCCCTGTCCTCCTCGGAGGGGCACATCGTGGCCTCCGCGCTGGACACCGCCGCCGAGATACTGGAGCGATATTCGGCCTATGGTCAGCGCTTTGTGGAGCCGGAGGAGCTGCGGCGCGGCCGTGCCCGCCGTCTGCTGGGCATGCTGATGAAGGGCACGGTGGGCATCGACGCCGGCACGCAGCAGGAGGCCATGTATCTGCTGGGTCGCCATGTGTTCGGCTCCGCCGTGCTGGAGCGGGAGGAAAAGTGTCGGGCGCTGCAGCTCACCGTGCGGCGCATTCTGGCGCTGTGTCAGGAGGAGAGCGAGGGTGGCCTGTATTTCTACTACCGCGCGGCCATGCTGGGCAAGCTCTACCGGCTCATGGTGGAGCAGGAGCTTTCCTGCGGCGGCGTACCCTTTGATCCGCCTCGCCCCGTTGCCTTTTTCCCCGGCACCTTCGACCCCTTCACCCTGTCCCACAAGGGCATCGTCCGCGCCATTCGGGACGCGGGCTTTGAGGTGCTGCTGGCCATAGATGAGTTTTCGTGGTCCAAGCGCACCCAGCCCTACCGCATCCGCCGCGAGATCGCCGCCATGTCCGTGGCCGATGAATTCTATGTGCATATTTTCCCCGAGGATTTCCCCGTGAACATCGCCAACCCCGAGAACCTGCGCCGCCTGCGGCAGGCATTCCCCGACCGTCAGGTGTCCATCGTGGTGGGCAGCGACGTAGTGGCGCATGCTTCGTCCTACCATAAGCCCGCGGAGCCGGACTCCATCCATAGCTTCGACCATGTCATCTTCCGCCGCGCCGGCGCCGACGCCGAGGCGGACTATGGCTGCCTCAGCGGCCATGTGCTGGAGCTGACGCTGCCGGAGGAGCTGGAGGAGATCAGCTCCACCCGCATCCGCGAGGCGGTGGATGCCAACCGCGACATCTCCCACCTCATCGACCCCATGGCGCAGGAGTTCATCTATCGCCATAGCCTTTACCTGCGCGAGCCGCTGGATAAGCCCGTTCTGCGCACGGAGGATCTGGAATTTCTCCCCTGCGGGGCGGAGGAGGAGCGCCTGCGGGCGCTGGTGCAAAGATCCATGCCCGCCTCTGCGGCGGAAACCGTGCTCCGCTCCCTGCGCCTCAGCGGCGACGATGTGCTGCTGCTGTGCCACGGAGAGAGCAAGACGGTGCTGGGTGCGGCCGTCTATCGCTGCATGGATTCCCGGCATCTGTTCTCCCGCCTGAGCAGCGCCGAGCTTGCGGCCTTCGTGCGGGAGAACGCAGGGGGGCGGACGCTGCTGGTAAGCGGCCTGCTCGTGCCGCCGACGCCCCAGCAGAGCGAGTTGGGTCAGCTTCTGCTCACGGAGGTGCTCACGCTGGCGCTGGGTCGGGAGTATACCTATGCGCTCTATATGCCCCTGGAGGGCTTTTCGGATGCCTGGGTGCGGGAGCTGCTGCCCCTGCAGGGCTTCGTCAGCGTGCCCAAAAGCTGCTCCCGCAGCGCGCTGGCGGTGGATATGCGCCAGCCCATCATCCTCAGCAATAACGTGGACACCACCATCAAGCCCCCCCTGTCCACAGCGCCCCCCGTGGTAGCCGCTGTGGCGGAGGCGCATCGGCGGCTGCAGGAGGCCATGACGAAGCTGCAGCCGGGCAGTCTGGTGCTGAGCCTTTCCGCCGGCGTGATCTATCACCGGCTGCTGCGGAGCATCACCGCCTGCAACGGCGTGCCGGAGGAGCCGACCCAGCCCCGCAAGCTGGGGCCGGACATCTGCGTGCCCTACGGCAAGCTCCTGCGCGGCGTCATCGTGCCCAACACCGTCACCAAGACCCTGCGCACGGACAAGGTGTATGAGCCGGATCTGTCGTCCTACTCCATCGAGGCCTATCCGGACTACTCCCCCTTAGAGGATCAGGTGCGCACCATCCGCGCCTTTGACCGGCCTGCCATTTTGGTGGACGATGTGCTTCATGACGGCAAGCGCATCCGCCGCCTGGCGCCCCTTCTGCAAAAGACCGGCACGCAGGTAAAAAAAGTGCTGGTGGGCTACCTCACCGGCACCGGCCGCGACCTTATGGAGAGCCTCGGTTATGATGCCGAGGGCGTGTACTACCTGCCCAACCTGCGCATGCGCTTCGTGGAGTCCACGCTCTATCCCTTCATTGGCGGCGACACCATCCGCCGCAGCGAGCGCCTGGAGGGCGGCCTTCAGCCCTCGGTAAACCGCATTTTGCCCTATGCCTCTCCGGAGTTTTCGCCGCTGGATCCGGAAACGGCCTGGGACTTGAGCCTGTGCTGTCTGGAAAACGCCCGCAATATCCTGCTGGCGCTGGAAACGGAGTACCGCCGCATTTTTGCCCGCAACCTCACGCTGGCTCGGCTCAGTGAGGCGGTGATCCTGCCTCTGTGTCCCGATAAGGGCGGCAGCATGACCTATGATCTCAGCCGCGGCGCGTCCACCTATCTGGACGATGACATCGAGCTGCTCAAGCGCATGCGTTTTGCGCCGAAGGAGGTAAAGGAATGAAAATGAATTTTTACCGCTATAATGGCTATACACTTTGTTCGTGGGACGCGCTGCCCTATGAAAAGATAGATACCCTTCCGGCAGCGGGCGAGGTGATCTTTCTGTTCCGCCGCCCCCTGCTTAGCGGGCGGGAGAGCTATCCCGTGACGGATGCCGCCCTCCTGACGGAGCGGGAGAGCGTGGACACCCTGAACGCTTCCGCTCCCGCGCCGGCCATCCCGTCGGAGCTGGCGGAGGCTGTCAGAGCCGGTCGGGTGCGCGCCGTGAACGGGCAGCACCCCCGCTGGCAGGAGCTTCTGTCCCCGCTTCCCAAAAAAGAGAAGTACCGTGTGAACCTGCTGGGTCTGGGCGATGTGGGCAGCACTCTGCTCATGGGTCTGCGGCTGCTGGGGGGCGACGTGCTCTCCTCCATCGGCCTGTGCGACCTGCGGGAAAACGTCCCGCGGCGCTGGGAGTTCGAGCTGAATCAGATCGGCCTGCCGTGGGACTATGACGCCCTGCCCCCCGTGGAGATCATTTCGCCGGAGGAGCTGTTTTCCGGAGAAGTGTTCCTCTTCTGCGCCTCCCGCTTCGTGCCGGATACGGCGGTGCGGGATGGGGACGTGCGCATGGCGCAGTACGAGCTTAATCGGGACTTGGTGGCGCAGTACGCCAAAAAGGCGCGGCAGGCGCGGTATAAGGGCCTTTTCTGCGTGGTCAGCGATCCGGTGGATCCCCTGTGTCGGGCGGCGCTGCTGGAGAGCAATCGGGATGAAGCCGGCAATTTGGACGGTCTCGGCCTCTTTCCCCACCAAGTCCGCGGCTTCGGTCTGGGCGTGATGAACGCCCGCGCGGCCTATTATGCCAAAAAAGACCCCCGCTTTGCGGGCTTCCTCACCGACGGCCGCAGCTTCGGCCCCCACGGGGAGGATCTGGTCATTGCCAATTCCGTTTCCCATTATGACGACGCCCTCTCCCGCGAGCTGACGGACTTGGCCGCCCACGCCAATCTGGACATGCGCCGCATGGGCTTCAAGCCCTTCGTAGCGCCGGCGCTTTCTTCCGGAGCGCTGAGCCTGCTGCTGTGCCTGCGGGGGGCGTGGCACTGCTCCTCAGCCTATCTCGGCGGCGTGTTCATGGGCGGGCGCAACCGCGAGACGCCCATGGGCGTGGAGTTCGAGCGCCTGCCGCTGCCGGAGGAGCTTCTTGCTCGCCTGCGGGAAACGGAGAAAAAGCTGCACGCCATTCCATGAAAGAAGGGAAAACCCCATGCCGCTGACAGTTCTTTTGCCCAAAAATGAATATAGTCCGGCTCTGGCCGAGATGCTCCTGTCCCTGCTGCCCGCCGGCAGCGAGCTCGCCGATCCCGAGTCCGACCTGCAAGACCTGCACGGCCGCCGCCTGCTCTTTGCCGTGGCGCTGGACGAGGGCGGCTGCAACGAGGCCTACTACCGCATGCTCTCCCGCCTGCGCCGCAGCACAGACCTCCTCTCCGGCTGCGTGGCCGGCGTGGTGGTCACCGGCGTAGGGGAGTTTTACACCAAGGACGTAGCCCGTGACATGGTCTTTGCCGCCAATCAGGCGGGCTGCGCCTTTCTGGGTCGCCCGCTGGTGGAGGCCACCGGCTCCCTGCGCAATTTCCGCGTGCAGGCGCAGATCGGCGGTGTAGACGAAAAGACAGCCTTCCGCGCGGCGGTGTCGGAGCTGCTCTCCCGCCTGGAGCAGTGGCAAAAGCCCGCTCCCCTCCGCCATGTGCTGGCGCTCCACGCCTCCCAGCGCAGCACCTCCAACACCCTTGCCTTCTGGGAGCTGGTGCGCAGGTGCCTGCCGCCGGAGGTGGAGGTGGAGGAGATCGGCCTGCGCAACGGCACCGTGCCGGACTGCAACGGCTGCAGCTACACCGCCTGCCTGCACTTCGGCGAGCAGGGGAGCTGCTTTTACGGCAGCGGCCCCATGGTGGAGGAGGTCTATCCCGCCGTCCGCCGCTGCGACGCGCTGGTGATGCTCTGCGCCAATTATAACGACGCCCTTTCCGCCAACCTCACCGCCTGCGTCAATCGCCTTACCGCTCTGTTCCGCCAGCATCGCTTCTATGATAAGCGCCTGTACGGGCTGGTGGTTTCCGGCTATTCCGGCGGCGACCTTTTGGCGCGCCAGCTCATTTCGGCGCTGAACATGAATAAGTCCTTTTTCCTGCCGCCCCATTTCTGCCTGCTGGAAACGGCCAACGAGGCCGGCAGTCTGGTGCGCCTGTCCGGCGTTACGGAGCGCGCCCGCGCCTTTGCGTCGGAAATGGTGAATTATAAATAATAAAAAACAAAACCTCCGGATAGTCCGGAGGTTTTGTTTTTTTGCTGTCTGTATCCGTTATTTCAGGCAGATGGTCTCGATCTCCACCAGTGCGCCCTTGGGCAGTGCGCCCACTTCCACGGCGCTGCGCGCGGGATAGTTCCCCTCGGTGAAGAACTCGGCGTACACGGCGTTCATGGCGGCAAAGTCGCTCATGTGCGCCAGAAACACCGTGGTCTTGGCCACGTTGTCCATGGTGAGGCCGGCAGCCTCCAGAATGGCCTTCACGTTGGTCAGGGACTGGCGGGTCTGCGCGGTGATGTCGCCCTCCACCAGATTGCCGGTGGCGGGGTCAATGGGGATCTGGCCGGAGGTGATGAGCAGGCTACCGCAGTCGATGGCCTGGGAATACGGGCCGATGGCGGCGGGGGCGTTGGTGGTGGCGATGATGTTCTTTTTCATGGTAATATCTCCTTTATTCATTGATTTCGTAGCCGTTTTCGTTGAGCTTGTCGTATATTTCCTTGATATGCTGTGCGTTGCGCGTTTCCAGCGACAGCTTCACAATGCACGAGCCGATGTCCGTGCGCGTGTTGCGGCGCTCGTGGTGAATGTCCAGCACATTGGCGCCGGTTTCGGAGATGATCTGCAAAAAGCGGTTCAGGGCGTGGGGGCGGTCAGGCAGCACCGTGGAAAAGCTCACCGTCCTGCGCTCCTTGGCAAGACCCCGCGTGATGATGCGCTCCAGCATGGTCACGTCCACGTTGCCGCCGGAGAGCAGGGCGCATACCTTCTTGCCCTTCACGTCCACCTTGCCGTACATGGCGGCGGCGATGCCCACGGCACCGGCGCCCTCAGCCACCAGCTTCTGCTTTTCCAGCACCGTCAGTATGGCGCTGGCGATCTCCCCCTCCTTCACTGTCACCACGTCGTCCACATACTGCCGCACGAGGTCAAAGGTCAGGTCGCCGGGTGTCTTCACCTGAATGCCGTCGGCAATGGTGTGTACGGAGGGCAGGGTGAGGATGCGGTTGGCGTGGATGGAGTCCACCATGCTGGCTGCGCCCGCCGCCTGCACGCCTATGACCTTGCAGCGGGGCATCAGGTGCTTAATGGCATAGGCCGCCCCCGCGATCAGTCCGCCTCCGCCGATGGGCACGAGGAAGATGTCGCAGTCCGGCAGCTGTCGGCTCAGCTCCAGACCGATGGTGCCCTGCCCGGCCATGACCCGATAGTCGTTGAAGGGATGGATGAAGGTGAGCTGCTGCTCCTTGCACAGCCGCGCGGCCTCCGTGTAGGCGTCGTCGTACACCCCGGGCACCAGCACCACATTGGCACCGTAGCTGCGGGTGGCCTCGATCTTGCTCAGCGGCGCCCCCTCCGGAATGCAGATGGTGGCGGGAATGCCCATGTCGCGGGCGGCAAAGGCCACGCCCTGTGCGTGGTTTCCGGCGGAGCAGGCGATGACGCCCCGCTTTTTCTCCTCGTCGGAGAGGGTGGCGATCTTGTAGTAAGCCCCCCGCAGCTTGAAGGCGCCCGTCTTTTGCAGGCAGTCCGCCTTCAGATAAAAGTCGCAGTCGGGCACGATGTCCCTCGTGGCCACAACGGGGGTGTGGTTTATCACCGGATCCAGGATCCTCTGGGCTTCCTGCAGCATTTCCATAGATAGCATGGCAAATTCCTCCCATCCGCAAGTCCGCAACACAAGGACAAATTCATATTAGACTGTCTACAGTGAGAATACCCCAAAGCTGACCGTTTGTCAAGCCGTTCAGCCCGCCCAGTAGTGATACTTTATTCTTTTTATCATGAGAAACAGCGCCGAGAGGAGCACGGCCATAAATTCTGCCACGATAATGGAGATCCAAATGCCGGTAATGCCCCAGAGGCTGGACAGCAGCAGCACGGCAGCCACCTGAAACACCAGCGTCCGCAGGAAGGAGATGATGGCGGAGGTAACGCCGTCGTTGAGAGCGGTGAAAAAGCCGGAGCTGAATATGGCGTAGCCCATGAAGAAAAAGCACAGTCCGAAAATGCGGAAGCCTTCCGCCGTCAGCCGCGTCAGCTCGGGGTCGTAGCCCACAAAGAGCCGCGCCAGCGGCCACGCCAGCGCCTCGGCGGCAGCCACCATAGCCACCCCGAACATGCCGATCATCAGCAGACTTTTTTTCAGCAGTCCCTGCAGCTCGCTGTGGTTTTTCGCCCCGTCGTGATAGCCCACCACCGGCGCGATGCCGATGGAGTAGCCGATAAAGGCCGCCGAGAAGATCATGCTCACATACATCATCACCCCGTAGGCCGCCACACCGTCCTCGCCGGCGTAGTGCAGCAGCTGCAGGTTATACAGCATGCCCACAAGGTTCATGGAGATGTTGCTCATGAATTCCGACGAGCCGTTCACGCACGCCCGCAGCAGGATCCTGCCGTCGAAGCGGCACTTGCCCAGCCGGAGGATACTGCTGTTTTTTCTGGCGAAATACAGCAGCGGCACGCCGCCGCCCACCACCTGGCTCAGAGCGGTGGCCACCGCCGCACCGGCCAGCTTGTATTCCTGCGGCAGGGAGATCACCAGCACGGCGTCCAGCACCATGTTCGTTATGCCCGACAGAACGGTGACACCCAGCCCCAGCTTCGGCTTTTCCGCCGTGACGCAGAAGGACTGAAAAAGCAGCTGCAGCGTGTTGAAGGGCAGCGCCAGCAGGATGATGCGCCCGTAGAGCACGGCGTTTTTCAGCATCTCCCCTCAGCGCCCAGCAGCGCGGCAATAGCGGGGAGGAAGAGAAAGCCCAGCACGGCGAACGCCACGTCCAGTATGCCGGCGGTGTATACGAACAGGGAGAAGTACCGGTTGCCCTTTTCGCGGTCGCCCTCGCCGAAAGTCTTGGCCACAATGGCCGTGCCGCCGGTGCCAAACATAAGCCCCACCGTGGACAGGATCATCAGAAACGGCATGATGAGGTTCAGGGCGGCGAAGGGGGTCTTTCCGGCAAAGTTGGACACGAAGAACCCGTCCACCACGCCGTATATGGACGTAAACACCATCATGCCCATGGACGGCAGCGTGAACCGGATGAGCCGCCCGTAGGTGAAGTGATCCGGTAGCTGAATTTGATTTTTCACTTTTTTCGCTCAAACCACCGTCCGGCGAAGTCTGCCACGGCGGGCACCAGCGCCTTGATGTCCCATCCGGTGGTGTTTATCGTAATGTGGTAGGCGCTGCGCTGCCCCCAGGCCGCGTCGGACATAATGGCGCGGGTCTGGGCGCGCACCTCATCTATTTTCTTCATCTTCCGCAGTAGTTCTTTTTCCGTCAGGTTCTCTCCCTCGGGTGCTCGCTCTTGGCAGCGCTGCACCTTGGCCTCCGTCGAGGCGCACACGAAGATGTTAAAGGGCGCATAGTCCTTCAGAATAACGTCCGCGTTGCGCCCCACGATAACGCAGTCCTTGCCCAGCGCGGCGATCTCCTCCAGCACCTTCTTCTGCTGCAAAAGCAGCGCCACCTTGGACGCTTGGAAATAGGTGGGGGAAGACAGGGTGCCCCGAAAGGTCAGGGCCATGTCCTGCCAGCCGTGGTTGCTCAGGGTGTCGGCCACATAGCCGGCGTCCATGCCGCTTTTCTGTGCCACGGCGTGCACGATCTCGCTGTCGTAGTAGTCGCAGGCGAGCAGGTCGGCCAGACGCTTCCCCAGCTCCCGCCCGCCGGAGCCGAACTCGCGGCTGATGGTAATGATCCTCATAGCTTCTCTCCTTGCAGTGTTGTGCGGCGCTTTGTGTGCGCCGAAAACAGATGGGACAGCGCCGCCGCAAGCCGGCGTCCCGTCCCAATTCTATATTTTATTTTATCATATCCGGCGAGGAAAAGTCAATGCACCCCCAGGACTGCTTTTCCCCGTTGTGAAAAGCATGGGTTTGTGCTAAACTACTATAGCAGCTATAAATCTGACACATTCGGCTGC
>OMQS01000065.1 GCA_900313295.1 uncultured Eubacteriales bacterium | reverse complement strand
AGCGCCGAGGATTCCTCTTTATACCGCGGAAACTCCAGCTTTCGGTACGGAATGCCCCGCCGATCCAATTCCTTGCACAGCAGTGCCGTCTGGGTGGCCTTGCCGGAGCCGTCCGTTCCTTCAAAAACGATGAGTCTGCCCTGCATGCCGTTTCCCTCCTCTTATGCTGCACAAAATGTCATTTTATTATAGCACCTTTTTCCGCGTTTGTCACGCAAAAGAAATGCGCGACCCCTCGGTCACGCATTTTCTTTGTCTTTTTGTGCCGTCGGCTGCCGCTTTTTTCGCTCCTCGTAGAGGGTGTTCAGGCAGTAGAGAATGACCCCCGCCCAGATGAAATAAAAGCTCTTGAGCTTCTCCGCCGTGAGGAACTCTCCCATGACCATGCCGCACACAATGGCCAGCGTGGGGCTTAAATACTGGCAGAAGCCCGCCGTCATCAGCGGCAGGTACTTCACGCCCACGGAGTACAGCACCATGGGCATTGCCGTCACCACGCCGGCGCCCAGCAGCATCAGCTGCCGCAGCGGCGTAATGGAGGCCAGGCCGGTGTCCCCCATGCGGAAAAACAGGATGAACAGCAGCGCCGCCGGCACCATGATAAGGATCTCCGCCGTGGTGCTCACCACAGAGTCAATGGACAGACTCTTTTTGATGGCGGCATATATGGCGAAGCACACCGCCAGCGCGATGGTCACATAGGGTACGCCGCCGAAGCCGCCCGTAGAGAGCACGATGCCCACGACCACCACCGCCAGTATCACCAGATGCCGCCAGCTCACCTTTTCCCGGAAAATCACGGCTCCGAAGATAAACACCACGATGGGCTGGATGTAGTAGCCAAGGCTGCACTCCAGAACCCGCCCGTTCTGCACCGCCCAAAGGTACACGCCCCAGTCGGCCAGCAGGAACAGCGAGGCCGGTATCTCCCGCTTGAGCGCCCGCCTATCCCGAAAAACCGCCCAAAGCTGCGGCAGCTTCCCCTGCGCCCATAGAATGCACAGGCAGCATATGGCCGCCCACACGATACGGCAGGCCAGCATAAAAAACGTGTCCCATTCGCCGCAGATATACCAATACAGCGGCTGAAATCCCCATATCAAAAAACACAGCAAAAGCGCCGATAACCCCTTTTTATAGTTGATCTCCTGCACGCTGCCACCTCTTTCATGTTTACAGAATCCGATAATAATGGTATGATGATACCACCGAGGTGAGAAAATGTCAAAGCTTCTGCGAGAAAAATATATCGGCGACACGGTTTCCGTTGCGCGGGACTTGCTGGGAAAGTTTCTGGTGCGGAGGTGGAACGGGCAGCCGCTGGTGTGCCGCATTGTGGAAACGGAGGCCTATGTAGGCGCCATTGATAAGGCCGCCCACGCCTATGGCTATCATAAAACGCCCCGCAACGCCGTTATGTTCGGGCCGGCGGGACATGCGTACATCTATCTGATCTATGGGATGCACTGCTGTCTGAACTTCGTCACCGAGCCGGAGGGAGAGCCTTCCGCCGTGCTGCTGCGGGGGATGGAGCCGGTGTGGGGCGCGGAGCAGATGAGCCTGCTGCGGTTTGGAAAGTCCCTGCCCCAGCTCACCGCCTACCAGCGGAAGAATTTTCTCAACGGCCCAGGCAAGTGCTGCCGCGCCTTGGGACTCACCCGTCAGGAAAACGGCCTGGATCTCACGGGGGACACCCTGTTTCTCTGCGACTCGCCGGAGGACATTGGCCTTCCCCCTGCCCCGCCCGCAAAATACGCCCTGCGCACAGGCAAACGCATCGGCATCGACTACGCCGAGGAAGCCGTGGATTTTCCGTGGCGTTTCTGGCTGGAAAGGATAGAATAAATATGTTGATTTTTGACATGGACGGCACTCTCATCGACTCCAACGGCGTTTGGCGGGACGTGGACATAGCCTTTCTGAAAAAGCGGGGCTTCCCCTATACAAAGGAGTACTATCAAGGGGTCGCCCACACCATTTTCCCCAAGGCGGCGGTGTTCACCAAGGCCTACTGCGACCTCTCGGAAAGCACCGAGGAGATCATGGCAGAGTGGATGGAGATGGCCGGCGACGCCTACGCCACCCAAGTGCCGGTGAAGGCCGGCGTGCGGGAATATCTGGAGCAGTGCCGCCGCAAGGGTGAGCGCATGATCGTTCTCACCTCCGCCGTGCCGGAGCACTGCCGCAGCGCCCTGACCCACTTGGGGCTTATGGAGTATTTTGAGACCGTTTTCTTTGCCCACGACCTGAATCTGGACAAAAAAGATCCGGATATATTCCTGCTGGCGGCAGAAAAATGCGGCGTGCAGCCCGCAGACTGCACCCTGTATGACGACTCACTGGACGCCTGTCGGGGGGCAAAGGCTGCGGGGATGCACGCCGTGGGCGTATATGACCCCTATTTTTCTGTGTCGGAGGCCGAGATGCGAGCCGTCTGCGACGGGTACATCCACAGCTTCACGGAGCTGCTGGAAAGATGATCACTGCTCCAGCAGCGCTTCCAGCTCCGCTTTGGGGCGATAGCCCACGGACTTGGCCACGGGCTTGCCGTCCTTGAAGAGCAGCAGCATCGGAATGCTGGTCACGCCGAACTGCTGGGCGAGGCTCATCTCCTCGTCCACGTTCACCTTGCCCACCTGCAGCTCTCCTTCATGCTCTCGGGCAAGCTCCTCCAGAACGGGCGCCAGCATCCGGCACGGGCCGCACCAATCCGCCCAGAAATCCACCAGCACCGGCTTATCCGAATGCAGCACTTCAGTTTCAAAATTTGTTGCAGTAATCTTTATTTCTGCCATAATGACCCATCCTTTCTTTTGTAAAAGTTCTTAATCTTTCAGCGACTTATAGTAAAGCATACAGTGGCAGAAGCCCTCAAAATGGGGGTCACTGATCTGCTCCTTGAACTCTTTGCACATGCATTTTGTGTCCTCCGTCCGCTCCAGACGGCAGGGGCAATAGCCGCCGGTTCTTTTGAGTCCTTCCCGAACGGTGGCGACGATCTCTTTATCCGGATTCAGCGTGATCTTCACAAAAACACCTCTTTCTGTCCGCCTGTCTTATGCGGAAATTCTGTCTTTTATTATAACACTTTTTTCGGCGAATTCTATTGCAAATGCCACAAAATTTTTACTGCGTTATTGCCATGATCCTTTCCAAAACATAAAAAACGAGTCACAGCCAGACGGCTGTGACTCATTTTTTATAGGCTATTATGATAGGCTTTATAGGCTATGTATGCGGCTAAACAGGCTACTGTTCGGCGGATAACAGCCTATAAGATCAGTCGATCATGCTCTTGAGGTTCTCGGAGACGGTGATGGGGGCAGCGGTGGCGGCCTGCACCTGCTCCACGGTGAACTCGGGGTTGATCTCGGTCATGAGCAGGCCCTCGGGGGTAACCTCCAGCACGCACATCTCGGTGATGATCTTGTTGACGCAGTGGGAAGCGGTCAGGGGCAGACGGCACTTCTCGAAGATCTTGGGGTTGCCCTTGGCGGTGTGCTCCATGCAGATGATGCAGTGCTTGGCACCCACGCACAGATCCATGGCGCCGCCCATGCCGGGCATCTTCTTGCCGGGGATGATCCAGTTGGCCAGGTTGCCCTCGGCGTCCACTTCCAGAGCGCCCAGGAAGCAGGCGTCCACATGGCCGCCGCGGATCAGGCCGAAGTTGGTGGCGGAATCAATGAAGCCGCCGCCGTAAGCCACGCTGGCAACACCGCCGCCGGCATCGATGACGTGGTAGGGATCGTAGTTGGCGTCGCCCTCTTTGGGGGTGGCACCGGCGGAAACGATACCCAGCTCGGCGTGGATGATCAGCTCAACGCCCTCGGGCAGGTAGGAGGGGATCATGGTGGGCAGGCCAATGCCCAGATTGACGACATCGCCGTCCTTCAGCTCTTTTGCGCAGCGCTTGGCAATAAAGGCTTTGATTTCAGACTTTTCCATTACTTTCTGTCTCCTTCCACGATGTAGTCAACGCACATACCATAGGTATGGATGTTCTCAGGCTCGATCTCGCCCACGGGAACGATGTACTCGCACTCGGCGATGACGGTGTCAGCGGCGGTGGCCATGACAACGTTGAAGTTGCGCATGGTGCCCTTGTACCAGCAGTTACCGAACTCGTCGCACTTGTAGGTGCCCAGCAGAGCGAAGTCAGCATGGATGGGCTTCATCTTCAGGTACTGCTTGCCGTCGATGGTCTCCTTGCCCATGCAGAAGGGGCTGTCCTCGATGAGGGTATCCACGCCCACGGGGGTGAGGATGGCGCCCAGACCGGCGCCGCCGGCACGGATGCACTCAGCCAGCGTGCCCTGGGGCAGCAGGTTCACTTCCAGGGTGCCCTCGGTGTTCTGCTGGCCGACCTCAGGGGTCATGCCGACGTGGGTGGCGATGATGCGCTTGACCTGATGATTGTGGATCAGCTCGGCGATACCGAAGAACTCCTCGCCCTTGGGGCCGACCGCACGACCCATATCGTTGGCGATGAGGGTCAGATCCTTGGTGCCCAGCTTCACCAGCTCCTTCACGATGGCGCGAGCCTGACCACAGGCCAGGAAGCCGCCGCACATGACGGTGGCACCATCGGGGATCATTTTTGCTGCCTCAGCGGCAGTCAGTACAGGTTTCTTTGCCATTTCTATTCCTCCTTATTAATGTAAGGGTCTAAACAATGGGTTATTTTTTTGACCAATTTATTATAACATGGTCACGGGGAAATTGCAAGGGATTCCGGTATATTCTGCCGGCATTCCGAGCATATTTCCCGACATTCCGCCCGTCAGAACTCCACGCCTTTACGGGCATTCAGCCCCTTGTCAAAGGGGTGGCGCACCTTCTCCATGCGGGTGATATAGTCGGCCAAGGGGTCGGTGCAGGGCGTGGGGGCGCGTCCGGTCATGACGACCTCCAGATCCTCCGGCCGATTCCTCAAAAACTCGGCCAGTTCCTCGTCGCTGAGCATGCCTATGGCCACGGCGTCCAGCACCTCGTCCAGCACCAGGAGCTTCGCGTGGTATTTCTCTACCGCCGCCACCGTGTCGGCAAAATGCTGACGCACCTGACGGCCGTACTCGGCCTTCTCCTCCTCGTTCATCTGAAAAACGAACTTGCAGGTGGTGGTGGGAGCCTGCACATAGTGGTAGTTGGGCAGGGTGCGGAGCACGTTCAGCTCGCCGCTGGTGGAGCCTTTCAGAAACTGGCTCAAAACCACTGGCCAGCCCCGTCCGCAGGAACGGACGCTCAGGCCAATGGCCGCCGTGGTCTTTCCCTTGCCGTCGCCGCAATAAATATGAATTTTTGCTTTATCCATTGTGCATTCTCCTTTTTTGTCTTGCAGACCAGACGGCCATGAAAGGATCCTCTCATGGCCGCCTGATTTCATGATCTTATTTCATGCCGCGCTTGACCATTTCGGTCACAGCGAAGCTCGCCACATCGTCGGCATACTTGCCGGCGCCGAAGCCGGCGTCATAGCCCAGCTCCTTGGCCAGCTCGTGGGTGATTCGGGGACCGCCGCAGCAGACCACGAACTTGTCACGCAGGCCTTCGGCCTCCAGCAGCTCGATGAGGTTGGTGAGGTTCTGGATGTGAACATCCTTCTGGGTGACGGTCTGGGAAACCAGCAGCACGTCAGCCTTCAGCTCCAGAGCCTTCTTGATGAACTCCTCGTTGGGAACCTGAGAACCGAGGTTATAGGCCTCGATCATCTCATAGCGCTCCAGACCGTAGTGGCCGGCGAATCCCTTGCGGTTCATGATGGCGTCGATGCCCACGGTGTGCGCGTCGGTGCCGGTGGAGGCGCCCACCATGACGACCTTGCGGCCGATGTGCTCACGGATGTAGTCATTGGTGTCTTCCATGCTCATGACATCGGACTCCACGGTGATGACATGGATGTCCTCATAGTTCACGGAATGGACGCAGCTGCCATAGACCACATAGAAGGTGAACTCCTTATCCAGAGCGTGATGGTAGGCCACGTTAGGCTCTTCCAGACCCATCTTCTTGGCGATCTGACGGGCAGCCTCTTCGCCGCGCTCGTCGTCCTTGATGGGCAGGGTGAAGCTGGTCTGCACCTTGCCGTCGTTCATGGTGTCGCCGTAAGGCTTCAGGCGGGTCAGATCCAGCGTGGTATCGAAATCGATCTTATGGGTATTATACAGTCCGCTACTCATTCTGCTGCCACCTTGCCTTTCATGACTTCAACGAAGGGGTTGAAGTATTTGTCGTCCTTGACCACAACGCCGTTCAGACCCTTGCCGCCGTCCTTGGGACGCTTGACATCGGCGAAGATGCCCTTCTCGATGGTGGTGAACAGACCCAGCTTCTCGATCTCGGCGAGGAGGTCGGTAGCCTTAGTCAGCACCTCGTTGGCGCGGGTGCGGATGATGCCGTTCTCTTTGTAGGTCAGCTCGCTGCCCAGATCCTTCATGGTACGGAAGATGTACTGCGCATTTTCGATGGACAGGGCGCGGTCAGACATGAAAGGAGTATGGATGGCCTCGGTCATCATGCCCAGCAGGCACAGACGCTGATTGGTGAGGATGGTGACCATGTTGAACAGAGCATCCTGAATATGACCGCGGAAGATGTTACCGGTCATGAACTTGGTGGGAGGCATGTACTTCAGAGGCGCGTTGGGGAAGATCTCACGAGCCATCTGCGCCTGCGCCAGCTCATAGAGGAAGGTATTCTCCACGGAGGGATCCATCTCGAAGGCGTGACCCAGACCCATCTGCTCCTCGCGCATACCGGCGGTTCTTGCAAAGGCCTCGTTCAGGAACTGGGAAGCCAGAACCGTGTGAGCGGCGGTGATGGCGTCGTCGGTGGTGAGGTAGTTATCCTCGCCGGTGTTGATGATGACGCCGGCATAGCCGTTGATGACGCGGGAGAAGAACTGGTCAACGATGGTGCGCTGCATATTGATGTCGCGGAAGAGGATGCCGTAGAGAGCGTCGTTCAGCATGACATCCAGACGCTCCAGAGCGCCCATGGCAGCGATCTCGGGCATGCAGAGGCCGGAGCAATAGTTGCACAGGCGGATGTAGCGGTGCTGCTCCTCGCCCACTTCGTCCAGCGCGGCGCGCATCAGACGGAAGTTCTCCTGGGTGGCGTAGGTGCCGCCGAAGCCCTCGGTGGTGGCGCCGTAAGGCACATAGTCCAGCAGAGACTGGCCGGTGGTGCGGATAACAGCGATGATGTCGGCGCCCTGCTTGGCACCGGCCTT
>OMQS01000056.1 GCA_900313295.1 uncultured Eubacteriales bacterium | reverse complement strand
GCAGTTCACCTCACTACTCAAAAATGGCATACTTTAACTAAATAAGTGTAGCAGAAAGCGGGTGGATTTTCAAGACCAAAATAAATACGCCCAAACATGGAAAAATAAAAGCCACACTTGACTTTCCTGTCCGTGTGGAAATATAACAAGAGTGCTGCGACAAGCGGTTGACTCTGATAAGCTGCAGATTCATAATAAAGCTATGAAAACCGCCACTTGGCAGAGTGGCGGTTTTTGTGGTTTTTTACTGCTTATTAAAAAACGGACGGAGGGACATTGCAAGGTTCCCTCCGTCCGTTTTATTTACTCTTTCCCCGCCGACAGGGCGCGGGTGGCGTTGAGGACGGCCAGCACCATGACGCCTACGTCGGCGCCGATGGCCAGCCACATGTTGGCGATGCCCATGGCGCCCAGCACCAGGCACACCGCCTTCACCGCCAGCGCGAAAACGATGTTCTCGTACACGATGCGCAGCGTCCGGCGGGAGATGCGCATCGCCAGAGCGATCTTGGCGGGGTCGTCGTCCATGAGCACCACGTCTGCCGCTTCGATGGCGGCGTCGCTGCCCAGCGCGCCCATGGCGATGCCGATGTCGGCGCGAGCCAGCACGGGGGCATCGTTGATGCCGTCGCCTACGAAGGCCAGCAGGCGGCCGTCCTTCCGCTCCGCCAGCAGACGCTCCACCCACTGCACCTTGTCGGCGGGCAGCAGCTGGCTGTGCATCTCGTCCACGCCCAAGCTGTCCGCCACCTGACGGGCGGCAGCCTCGGCGTCACCGGTGAGCATCACCGTTTTGGCCACGCCCTCGGCCTTCAGCCCGCGGATGGCCGCCTGGGCATGCTCCTTTACCACGTCGCCCAGCAGGATCCAGCCGGCATAGGCGCCGTCCACGGCCACGAAGACCACGGTGCCCGCCTGCTGCGGCTGCACGGGGGCAAGCCCCAGCTTCTCCATGAGCCGGCGGTTGCCCACGGCCACGGTATGACCATCCACCTTGGCGGTAAGGCCGTAGCCGCCCAGCTCCTCCACGTCCGTCACCTGCTCGGCGTCGACTTCGCCGCCCCACGCGGCCTTCAGGCTCTGGCTAATGGGGTGATTGGAGTAGCACTCCGCCCGAGCCGCCCAGCCCAGCAGGGTCTGCCCGTCCATGCCTATGGGCTGAGCCTCCAGTACCTGAAAGACGCCCTTGGTCAGGGTGCCGGTCTTGTCAAACACGACGCAGTCCGTCTTGGCCAGCGCCTCCAGATAGTTGCTGCCCTTGACCAAAATGCCCTTGGCGGAGGCGCCGCCGATGCCGCCGAAGAAGCTCAGGGGAATGCTGATGACCAGCGCGCAGGGGCAGCTGATGACCAGGAACGTCAGGGCACGGTTGACCCAGTCGCCCCACATAGGCGCGCTGCCCATGACCAGCCGCACCAGCGGCGGCAGCACAGCCAGCGCCAGCGCCGCGCCGCACACGGCAGGAGTATAGACACGGGCGAATTTGGTGATAAAGTTCTCCGCTTTGGCCTTTTTCATGCTGGAATTTTCCACCAGATCGAGGATCTTGGCCACGGTGGAGTCGCCGAACTCCTTGGTGGTGCGGATGTGCAGCAGGCCGCTGAGGTTCACGCAGCCGGAGAGCACCTCGTCCCCGACCTTAACCTGACGGGGCAGGCTCTCGCCGGTGAGGGCGCTGGTGTTCACGGCGGACTCGCCCTCCGTCACCACGCCGTCAATGGGGATGCGCTCGCCGGGCTGCACCACGATGACGGTGCCCACCTCCACGTCGTCGGGATCCACCTTTTCAAGTGCGCCGTCCTGCTCGATATTGGCATAGTCGGGGCGGATGTCCATGAGGTCGGAGATGCTGCGGCGGCTCTTGCCCACGGCGTAGCTCTGGAACAGCTCACCCACCTGATAGAACACCATGACGGCGCAGCCCTCGCGCCAGTCGCCCAAGGCCATGGCGCCCACGGTGGCCACGGCCATGAGGAAGTTCTCGTCAAACACCTGCCCGCAGAAAATGCCCTTCACGGCCTTGAGCAAAATGTCATAGCCGATGATGAAATACGGGATGAGGTACAGCACGCCCTCCAGCCAGCCGGTGAGGGGCGAGAGCCAGATGGCCGCCACCAGCACCGCCGACACGAGAATGCGGATGAAGTTGGTTTTCTGCTTCTTTGTCACGGCGTTTACGCCTCCTTACTGTGTTTGCAAATCTAACGGCCTTTTATCGGTAAAAATTGCGTAGGGGCGACCCTTGCGGCCGCCCGCCACGCTGACTAAG
>OMQS01000023.1 GCA_900313295.1 uncultured Eubacteriales bacterium | reverse complement strand
ATCTGGACGTGACCCTGACCCGCGCCAAGTTCAACGAGCTGACGGGGCATCTGGTGGACGCGACTATGGGTCCTGTGCGTCAGGCTATGAGCGACGCGGGCCTGAAGCCCTCGGATCTTGCCAAGGTGCTGATGGTGGGCGGCTCCAGCCGTATCCCCGCCGTGGTGGAGGCTGTGAAGAACTTCACCGGCAGCGAGCCTTTCAAGGGCATCAACCCCGACGAGTGCGTGGCCATGGGCGCCGCTTTGCAGGCGGGCGTGCTCACCGGCGACGTGAAGGGACTGCTGCTGCTGGACGTGACGCCGCTGTCTCTGGGCATTGAGACCATGGGCGGCGTTTGCACCCGCCTCATCGAGCGCAACACCACCATCCCCGTGAAGAAGAGCCAGATCTTCTCCACTGCCGCCGATAACCAGACCTCCGTGGAGGTGAACGTGCTGCAGGGCGAGCGTGAGATGGCTGCCGCCAACAAGAGCCTTGGCCGCTTCCATCTGGACGGCATTGCTCCGGCTCGCCGGGGCGTGCCGCAGATCGAGGTCACCTTCGACATCGACGCCAACGGCATCGTGAACGTGTCCGCTAAGGATCTGGGCACCGGCAACGCACAGCACATCACCATCACCTCCTCCTCCAACATGAGCAAGGAGGACATCGAGAAGGCCGTGAAGGAAGCCGAGCAGTATGCCGCCGAGGACGCCAAGATCAAGGAAAAGGTGGAGGTGCGCAACCAGGCCGACCAAATGGTCTACCAGGCCGAAAAGACCCTCGGTGAAGTGGGCGACAAGGTGCCCGAGAGCGAGAAGGCGCCCATTCAGGCCGGCATCGACAAGCTGAAGGAGACTCTGAAGGGCGAGGACACCGACGCCATCAAGGCCGCCACCGAGGAGCTGACCCAGCTGTTTTACAAGATGAGCGAGAAGCTGTATCAGCAGCAGCCGCAGGGCGGCGCTGACGCAGGCGCGCAGACCGGCGCGGACGCGGGCAGCCAGGGCGGCCAGTACTACGACGCCGACTACAAGGTCGTGGACGAGGACGATCAGAACAACAATAAGTAATGTTCCGTTTTTCCGCAGAGGGGCAGGATTCCTGCCCCTCCTTGCGGCGTTAGGAAAGAGGAGAAATTCCCAGAAGGGAGTAACCGTTTATGGCTGAAAAAAGAGATTACTACGAGGTGCTGGGCATTCAAAAAGGCGCCTCGGAGGAGGAAATAAAAAAAGCATATAAAAAGCTGGCGCGGAAGTACCATCCGGACATGAACCCCGGCGACAAGGAGGCCGAGGAGAAGTTCAAGGAGGTCAACGAGGCCAACGAGGTGCTGTCAGATCCGGAGAAGAAGGCGCGGTACGACCAGTTCGGCTTTGCGGGCGTGGACTCCAACTACGGGGCGGGCGCAGGCGGATCGGGCGGCTTCGGCGGCGGCTTCGATTTCGGCGATCTGGGGGACATATTCGGCAGCTTTTTCGGCGGCGGCTTCGGCGGCGGCCGGCAGCGCAACCCCAACGCGCCCCAGCGGGGCGAGAGTATCCGCGCCAGCGTGTCCGTGAGCTTTACGGAGGCTGCCTTCGGCTGCGAGAAGTCCGTGACGCTGGAGCGCAGCGAAACCTGCGGCACATGCAAAGGTAACGGCTGCGCCCCCGGCACCACGCCGGAAATTTGCCCCGACTGCCACGGCACGGGCTCGGTGCAGGTGCGGCGGCAGACGCCGATGGGCGTGTTTGCGTCCAACGGCCCCTGCCGCAAGTGCGGCGGCACAGGGCGGCTCATTCACCAGCCCTGTCCCGATTGCCGCGGCAGCGGCGCCGTGCGCAAACGCAAGACCATTAAAGTGAATATTCCCGCGGGCATCGACCACGGCCAGACTATTTCCCTGCGCGGACAGGGCAACGCCGGCAAGAACGGCGGCCCCGCCGGCGACCTGCTCATCACCGTGATGGTGCAGCCCCACGAGCTGTTCCGCCGTGACGGCGTGGACGTGTTCTGCGAGGCGCCTATTACGTTTTCTCAGGCGGTGTTGGGCGCGGAACTGGAGATCCCCACCATTGACGGCAAGGTGAAATATTCTATCCCCGAGGGGACGCAGACCGGCACCGTGTTCCGGCTGAAGGGCAAGGGCATTCCCGTGCTCAACGGGCGGGGACGGGGCGACCAGTACGTCACCGTGACCATAGAAACGCCCCGCAACCTCAACAAGGAGCAGAAGGAGGCGCTGCGGAAATTCAGCGAGACCGTGGGCGAAAACAACTACGAAAAGCGCAAGAGCTTTTTTAAGAAAAAGTGAGGCAGACCTATGTACGCAGCGGATTACCATGTGCACAGCACCTGCTCGCCGGACGGGAAAATGACCATGGCGCAGGCGGCGGAGGCGGCCGTGCGAGCCGGACTGGACGAAATTTGCATCACCGACCACGTGGACACCATTTACTGGGGCAGCAATGCGCCCCGCAGCAGCTTTGACTGGGCGGCCTCCATGGCACAATATCGGGAGGCGGTGGGAAAATTTGGCGACAGACTGGTCATCAAGCTGGGCGCGGAGCTGGGAGAGGCGAATCTGGCCTTTGACCGTGCAGATTTTTTGATAAATTCTGCGGAAAAGCTGGACTTTTCCATCGGTTCGGTGCATACTTGTAGTGAAAAGTTCGATTGCATGGATCTGTACTTTCTGGAAGGGGGCAAAAGTCCCGCCTTCTATGCCGCCGTTATTGAGGATTATCTGGACAGCGTCCTGGCCATTGCCAAGTGGGGGCGGTTCAGCGTGCTGGGGCATCTGACCCTGCCGCTGCGATACCTAAAGGAGCATTTGAGGCTTGACATGAGCTTCGCGCCGTGGATGGATCGGGTGGAGGAGATCTTCTCCATTATTATCCCCAAGGGCATCGGCATTGAGTGCAACACCAATCGGGGCAACGACCCGCTGCCGGACGCGGACATTCTCCGCTTTTACCGCCAAATGGGCGGCGAGATCATTACCCTCGGCTCCGACGCCCACGAGGTGAAGGACGTGGGCTGCGTGATCAAGGAGCGGCAGGAGCTGCTGAAGGACTGCGGATTCCGGTATTTTACCACCTTTACCGGCGGCGAGCCGGCATTTCAAAAACTATAAAACACAGGAGAGATCACCATGAAAATTGCCATCGGCTGCGACCACGGCGGATACCTGCTCAAGCAGGACATTCTTATCTGGCTGGAGGAGCACGACATCGACTTTGAGGACGTGGGCTGCTACAACACGGACAGCGTGGACTACCCCGTGTACGGCGAAAAAGTGGCGCGGCTGGTGGCCGGCGGCGAGTGTGACAAAGGCATCGTCATCTGCACCACCGGCATCGGCATTTCCATCGCCGCTAATAAGGTGAAAGGCATTCGCTGCGCCCTGTGCTCGGACAGCCTCAGCGCCGAGATGACCCGCCGGCACAACGACGCCAACGTCATCGCCATGGGCGCGGGCATCGTGGGGCCGAAGCTGGCGGAGCGCATGGTGGAGGTTTTCCTGAACACGGAGTTTGAGGGCGGCCGCCACGCACGGCGCGTGGGGCAGCTGGATGCCATTCAGCCGTAAAAAAACGACAGGGGAGGTGCCGCATGGCCACCAAGGGGTATAACAGCTATCATGGCCGGTCGCCGGCCTGGAAGAAAATACTGATCGTGATCCTTGTGCTGCTCCTGCTGGGCGGCGGTGCGTTCCTGTACTGCCAGAATCATCTGGTGTATGACGACGACGGCAAGGTGCATCTGGAGCTGCCGTTTTTCGGAAAGAAAGAGGAGCAGCCCCAGCCGCAGCCGACGCAGGATCCGGACGACGTGGACTTCCGGCGGGAGGAGCCGCAGGGGCCTGTCATTGAGCGCATTGAGGCCACGGAGCTGGCCGGCGGCGCGCTGGAGCAGGACGTGAGCGCCCTGCTCGCCGGCGAAGAAAAGACCATTGTGGTGAATGCCAAGCTGGCGGACGGCAGCTTTACCTATCAGCCGGCGTTCCCCGTGGAGGGGGCGTCCACCGGCTCGGTGATAAGCCGCGAGAACCTGAAGAAGCTGGGGGATTCGGACAAATATATCGTCGCGCGCATCTGCGCGCTGGGCGACTCCGCCTACGCCAAGGCGCACGTCAACGAGGCGGGACTGCTGCGCAGATCGGACAAGTGGCTGTGGTACGACTACGGCTCCAGATGTTGGCTGGATCTGACCAAGCCTCTGACACAGAGCTATGTGAAGCAGGTGTGCAAGGATCTGACGGATCTGGGCGTGGACGAGATCGTGCTGGAGCGGTTCGGCTGGCCGGCCGTGGGCAACATGGGCGCCATGGTGGTGCCGGAGGGGACGGACAAACCCGCCGTCATCTTGGCCTTTTTGAAGGAGCTGCGGGAGACGCTGCCCAAGACCACGGCGGTGTCAGTGCTCATCGGCACCAATGCGCCGGAAAACAGCGGGCTGACGCCTGCGGTGCTGGCGGAATTTGACCGCGTGTATGCAGACCCCGAGAACGTGGACGTGGAGGCACTGGCGGCCACCATGCCGGCGGACTTCAAGCGGGAAGCGCAGCTGGTGCAGTTGGTCACGGCGGCGCAGTTAGCGCAGATGAATCAGACGACACCCTATACCGGCAGCTATGTGCTGGTGAACGGGTAATATATTGCTGACATGAAAAGCCACTCCTATGGGGGTGGCTTTTTTGCGTGGGGAAGAAGTCTGTCCGGCACGATGGTTTTCCTTTTCAAGAGGGGCGGAGTGTGATAAAATGGAATCCAACAAACAGGAGGGGGCGTGGCTGTGCGAAACCGCATTTATATTGAGATCACCAACCGCTGCAACCTTGCCTGTGACTTTTGCCACGGCACGAAACGGCCGCTGGGGACTTTGACGCCGGAGAATTTTCACCGCATTGCGGAAAAATTGCAGGGGCAGACGAACTATTTATATTTCCATGTGCTGGGGGAGCCGCTGCTGCACCCACAGCTGGGGGAGCTGCTGGACATGGCCGGCCGGCTGGGGTTTCGGGTGTGCCTGGTGACCAACGGGACGCTGCTTCGGGAGCGGCAGGAGGTGCTGCTGGCGGCGAAAAATCTGCACAAGGTCAGCGTGTCCCTCCACAGCTTTGAGGGAAACGGCGGCGCGGGCGACCTGCAGGCGTATTTGCAGCAGGTGTGGGACAGCTGCGTGCCGCTGGCGGAAAGGGGCGTTCTGTGCGCCCTGCGGCTATGGAACGAGGGGGCGGAGCAGCGATATAACGGCGAGGTGGAGGCGTTTTTCTCCCGAATGACCGGACAGGATGTGGAAAAGCTGCCGCGGGACGCACGGGGGAACCGGACGCTGCTGCCGAATCTGTTTTTGGAGAAGGCAGAACGGTTTGACTGGCCGGATCTGCAGGCGCCGGAGAGCGGCGCGGACTTTTGCCACGGGCTGACGCGGCAGCTGGCGGTGCTCTGGGACGGCACGGTGACGCCCTGCTGCCTGGACAGCGAGGGAAACATTGCGCTGGGGAATCTATTTGAGCAGACGTTGGAGGAAATTTTGCGGGGGGAGCGGGCGGCCGCCATGGCGGCGGGATTTGCAGCCCGAAAACCCACGGAGGAGCTATGCCGTCGGTGCGGCTACGCACGGCGATTCAGGAAATAAATGATGGAATTTGAGGAAAAACTAAAGGGTGTGGCGGCGCCGCTTTTGGCGTGGTACGACGCAAACAGACGGCGGCTCCCCTGGCGGGAGGAAGTTTCACCCTACCGGACATGGGTGTCGGAGATCATGCTGCAGCAGACCCGCGTGGCGGCTGTGCTGCCGTATTTCCAGCGGTTCATGGAGCGCTACCCAACGGTGGAGGCGCTGGCCGCGGGGGAGGAGCAGGAGCTGCTGAAGCTATGGGAGGGCTTGGGCTATTACAGCCGCGCCCGCAACCTGCAAAAGACCGCGCGGATCATCGCGGAGGAGTACGGCGGGCGGTTTCCGGCGGAGTACGACGCGCTGACGGCGCTGCCGGGCATTGGGGACTACACGGCGGGAGCGATCGCATCCATCGCTTTTCATGAGCCTGTGCCGGCGGTGGACGGAAACGTGCTGCGCATTCTGAGCCGCATCACCGGCTCGGAGCTGAACATATTGGACGCAAAATACAAGAAAATTTTTCGCGCGTGGGCGCAGGCTGCGCTACCGATGGAGCGACCCGGCGCATTTAACCAGGCGCTGATGGATCTGGGCGCCGGAGTCTGCCTGCCGGGCGGGGCGCCACGATGCGGAGAGTGTCCCCTTGCACACCTGTGTGCCGCCCGAGAAGAGGGCAGGCAGGCGCTGCTGCCTGTGCGTGCGCCTAAAAAAGAAAAACGGGTGGAGGAGATGACGGTTTTTCTGCTGCGGCGGGAGGACGGCTCCGTGGCGCTGCGGCAGCGGGAGAAAACGGGGCTGCTGGCGGGGCTGTGGGAGTATCCCAACGTCCGGGGACTGCTGACGGAGGAGCAGGCGGCGCGGCAGCTTGCGGACTGGGGCGTTTCGCCGCTGCGGTGGGAAAAATCGTGGCGGGGAAAGCATATATTCACCCATATCAAGTGGGAGATGCAGGGCTATGCCGTGACGGTGGCCGGAGAAGGCGAGCCGGAGTGGTATTCGGCGGAGCAGCGGCGGAAAATGGCCGTGCCCTCCGCTTTTGAGAAAGCAAACAGTATTCTGAGGGAATGGGAAGGAGAATAGGGAAAATGGCACAGCTTTACTTCAAATACGGGGCGATGGGTTCCAGCAAGTCCGCCAACGCGCTGATGGCGCGGTTCAACTATGAGGAGCGGGGGCAGGACACGCTGCTGGTGAAGCCCCAGCTGGACACACGGGACGGCGACCACATGGTGCGCTCCCGCATCGGACTGGAGCATCCTTGCATCTATTTCCACGAGATGCAGCAGATGCCGGATCGGGAGCTGCAGAAATATGCCTGCATCATCGTGGACGAGGCGCAGTTTCTCACCAAGGAGGAGGTCTACTATCTGGTGCACCTGGTGGATGAGTGCAATATTCCCGTTATCTGCTACGGGCTGAAGGCGGACTTCAAGGGCGAGCTGTTTTCCGGCAGCTACCATCTGCTGGTGCTGGCAGACAAGCTGGAGGAAGTGAAAACGATCTGCTGGTGCGGCAAGAAGGCGGCCTTTAACGCCCGCTTTGACGAGCACGGGCGGGTGGTGAAAGAGGGCGCACAGGTGGTGCTGGGCGCCAACGACAAATACATCGGCCTCTGCCGCCGCCACTGGATGGCAGGCGATCTGGGGCCGGACTTCAAGCCCCTGAAGGGATGAGATGCAGCATTTGCCCCCGACGCTGCGGGGCGGAGCGCACGGAGGCGGAGGGGCACGGCTTTTGCCGTATGCCGGCGGCACCGGTGGTGGCACGGGCGGCGCTGCACCCATGGGAGGAGCCGGTGTTGTGCGGCAGCGGCGGAGCGGGGACGGTGTTTTTCTCCGGATGCAATCTGGGGTGCGTGTACTGCCAGAACCATGTCATTTCCGCAGAGAATTACGGGAAAATCATCACGGTGGAGCGACTGCGGGAGATTTTTGGGGAGCTGATCCGCCAAGGGGCGCAGACGGTGGAGCTGGTGACGGCCACGCACTTCGTGCCGTTTATCCTGCCGGCGCTTGAGCGGCCGCTGCCGGTGCCGCTGGTCTATAACTGCGGGGGCTATGAAAGCGTGGAGACCCTGCGCGCGCTGGAGGGGAAGGTGCAGGTGTATTTGCCGGATCTGAAATATGCGGACGGCGCTCTGGCGGCGAAGCTGTCGCGGGCGGGGGATTATTTTCCCGTGGCCGCGGCGGCCATTGAGGAGATGTTCCGGCAGACAGGGCCGTGCGTGGTGGAGGACGGCATCTTGAAAAGGGGCGTACTCATTCGGCACCTGGTGCTGCCGGGGCAGCCGGAGAACACGCGGCGGTGTCTGGACTGGATCGCGGAACGTTTTCCCCACGGCGAGGTGCTGGTGTCCCTCATGAGCCAGTATACGCCCCAGTCGGGGGCGGAGGGAGCGCTGCGGCGCCATGTGACGGCGGCGGAATATAGGGCAGCGGCAGCGTATATGGAAAACTGCGGCATAACGAACGGCTTCGTGCAGGAGCGTACCTCAGCGCGGGAGGAATACACGCCGACATTCGATCTGACAGGAGTGTGACAGGGGGAAGGCGTTTGAATTGTTTGGAACATTTAGAACCACAAAAACGCCTTTTTACGAATAATTTTTAAATTTTCCTTATAAATAAAATGTACTATGAACAAGTTTTTGTTGCAT
This sequence comes from uncultured Eubacteriales bacterium, assembly GCA_900313295.1. Taxonomy (GTDB): domain Bacteria; phylum Bacillota; class Clostridia; order Oscillospirales; family Oscillospiraceae; genus Vescimonas. Next base: position 11,132 of record OMQS01000023.1, on the reverse strand, counting down.
TCTGCGGGAGAATGTGGTACGGTAAAGGCGGAAGGAAACCCGCCGCCGAAAGCGGCAAAAATGTGGACGTATCATTTTGAGGAGGTACCTGTATGAGCTATCCCAAGACCGGCCAGGAGGTTTATGTGAGCCTGAACCTGTCCAACACCATGCTCACCGGCATCGGCAAGGGCACTATTACCCGCGAAGAAGTGTCGGTGGACTATCTGAAGAAGCTGTTCGGCAAGTACGGCGTCATCGTGTCAGCCAAGCCCGAGCAGCACCGCCTGCTGGAGATCGTGAATGAGAGCTTCGATCTGGGGCTGGAGATGCCGGAGGAGCTGAAGCTGTTCCAGCTGTCTGAGCAGCACCGGCGGCTGGTGGTCATCAACGTGCAGGGTCTGCGGCGCAAGGGCGGCTCCCTTCTGCCGGAGTACAGCGACGAGGAGTTCAACGAGGCCACCTTCACCTTTGTGAAGTACTATGTGCAGTCCCGCCACTATGACGAGCTGGTGGAGGAGAACAAGAAGCTGAAGTACGATCTGGATCAGGAGCTGGAGTGGCGGCATCGCACCGACAGCTGAGAGAATACATATTGCGTAAAAAACGGGATCGCCCCGCCAAACCGGCGGGGCGATTTTTTGCGCTGGGGGGGACGGATTGCCACGTCGCTGCGCTCCTCGCAATGACAGTTTTTGAGGGGCGGTGCGGTGCGTATCGTGCGGCGGGGTGAGGGCACCCCGCCCTACGGGTGCGGGACATGGTGTGCAGTGCAGACGGGGCGTCGGGGACGCCGCCCCCTACGGAGCGCAACAAGAAATGCGGCGGATGACGAGCGGGACGATGTGGGCATCATCCCCTACGGATGAGTTGGAGGGCACGGTTGGTAATGGGAGGTATTTTGCGCATGAAAATCCGGCTCTCGTTGGAGAGCCGGATTTTTATTCTATGGACGATTACTCTTCTTTGGGGGGCTTTTTCTTGGAGATCAGGGTGAGCAGGCCGATAAGGACGATGACGGAGATCCGGCCGGCCAGCTCCTCCCGGGAAAGTCCCTGCGCCTTGCGCAGCTTTTGCAATTTTTTCTTTACACCACACGGAAATCGCCGCGGGCAGCGGCCTGCAGGCGGCGGTTTTTCTCCTGTGCAAGTTCGTCCTGCAAAAGGCCGATGATGCGGTTGCTCACCAGAAAGCCCTTGGGCGTGAGGTGCCAGCCATGCTTGTCCTCCTCTGCCAGACCCTGCTCGGCGCACCGGCGCAGCAGGGCGGCCAGCGGCTCGAAGCGCTGGCGGAAGCGGTACTCAAACTCTCGGGGCGAAACGCCCTGGACGGTGCGCAGGCGGAGCATGAGGTACTCCCGCTCCCGTTCGTCGGCGTCCACGGTCTCCGACTCCTGCAGACGCAGCTCGCCGCGGAGGTAGGCGTCCAGATCCCGAGCGTAGCCGTAGCGGACATTGCCGAAGTCGGAGTAGGCGCAGGGGCCGAAGCCGGCGTACTCCTGCAGGAGCCAGTATTTCAGGTTATGACGGGAGGCAAAGCCGGACTTGGCGAAATTGGAGATCTCGTACTGTTCGTAGCTGTATTGCTTCAAAAACTCCACGGCGTATAGGTACATATCCGCCTGCTGCTCCTCGTCGGGGAAGGTCAGTTCATTTCGGCGGGCGTACAGGGGCGTGCCGTCCTCCAGCTTCAGTCCGTAGCAGGACAGATGTTCCGGATGAAGATCCACGGCGTCGGACAAAGTTTTTTCCCACTGGTGCATGGTCTGTTCCGGCAGACCGTAGATGAGATCCAGACTGATGTTTTTGAAGCCGGCCTTGCGAGCGGCGGCCACGGCATCCTGCGTCTGCTGCCAGGTGTGGATGCGGCCGATGGAGCGGAGCATTTCGTCGTCGGTGGACTGCACGCCCAGGGAAAGGCGGTTGAACCCCGCCCGACGCAGGCGCTTAAGGGCTTTTTTGTCTCCGGCGGAATCGGGGTTGGCCTCCAGGGTGATCTCGGCGTGCTTATCCACCTTATAGAGCTTTTTCACGCAGGCCAGCAGACGGCAGAGTCGGTCGGCACCCAGATAGCTGGGGGTGCCGCCGCCGAAATAGACCGTGTCCACCAGGTGGCAGGCGGCCTGGGGAGCGACCTCCGCCAGATGACGCTCCAGCGCGCGGCAGTAGGCGTCCATGTGCGGCTCGGCGCCGGAGAGAGAGTAGAAATCGCAGTAGGCGCATTTGGCGCGGCAGAAGGGAATGTGGAGGTACAGACCCAGGGGCAGATCTTTTTGCACGGAAACTTTTTTCACGGCTCACACCTCCCGCTTGGGCGGCAGCAGGATGACGGCCTCACTGGGGCAATTCACCTTGCAGGAGCGGCAGCCGATGCAGTCCTCCGCCCGCACCTTATAGATCCCGTCGGGCTGCTGGTCGATGCAGTGCATGAGGCACCACATGGCGCAGATGCCGCAGCCCGTGCAGTTGATGGGGATGATCTCCGCCAGCGGATGGGGCTTGGGGCCGAAGGGATGGATCATTACAGCCATAGGATAAACCACCTTTTCATTAAAAGGATATGGGAATTGAGAAGTTTGCGTTGCGTGCCGCCGGATATGGGGCAGGGCAGATCACCACACCAGTGACGTCGGTCGCTGGCTCGCAATGACAGAGCTTATGGAAATGCAGCGCGGGCGGGGCAGAACCCTGCCTCTACGGCGTGACAAGGAGTGCGGCGCATGGCTTGACGGAGCGATGCAGGCGTCGTCCCACACGCAAAAATTCTTATGTTAGTATATCCTTTTTTGCGGCGTTTGGCAAGGAAAACGCATATTTTTCCCGCCTTGGGAAAGACTACCGGCGAAAGGATGTGTGGATTATGGAAACGACTCCGGAAAAGTATCAGCAGTATGTGCGGCAGAAGCAGAAAAAATCGCCGCTGGCCAAGGATCTGGCGCTGGCGTTCCTCATCGGGGGACTTATCTGCGTGGTGGGGCAGCTCATACAGGACGGCTATGCGGCGGCGGGGCTGGAGCAGGAGGACGCTGCCACGGCCACGTCCATCAGCCTCGTGTTCCTGTCGGCGCTGCTGACGGGGCTAAACCTCTACCATCGCATCGCCCGCTTCGGCGGCGCGGGAACGCTGGTGCCCATTACGGGCTTTGCCAACGCCGTGGTGTCGCCGGCCATCGACTTCAAGGCCGAGGGGTTTGTTACCGGCATGGCGGCGAAAATGTTTCTGGTGGCGGGGCCGGTGATCGTGTTCGGCACCGTGGCCAGCGCCCTCTACGGGCTGATTTTGTGGCTGGTGGGGTGAAAAAGAGCGGTCTGCGGCGGTGTTTGGGTCGAATTCACCGAAAATGGGGGCTTAAACTGGCACTTTTCACAAAAAACGGGCAAAAAATTGTATTTGTCAACCCTTGAAAAATATTATATAATTCCCTTATTGAGTGACTATGTGCCCCGAGCACATTTTCCAAAAATGAAGGGAGAAAACTGAACTATGACTGCCAATGAAATTCGCAATATTTGCCTGTTGGGTCACGGCGGCTCCGGTAAGACCACCCTGGCTGAGCAGATGCTCTTTATGACCAAGGGAACCGACCGCTTCGGCAAGACTGTGGACGGCAACACCACCTGCGACTACGACGCCGAGGAGATCAAGCGCCAGATCTCCATTTCTCTGGCCTTCGCTCCCGTGAAGTATAACAATGTGAAGATCAACGTCATGGATGCCCCCGGCAACTTCGACTTCTCCGGCGAGGCGCTGTGCGCCATCCGCGCCGCCGAGTGCGCCGTCATCGTCGGCAACGCCAAGGACGGCCTCAGCGTGGGCATGGAGCGCACTTGGAAGATGCTGGGCAAGAAGCCCCGCATGATGTTCATTAACCGTGTGGAGGAAGCCAACGCCGACTACGCCGCCTGCGTGGACGCCGTGAAGGCTAAGTTCGGCACCGCCATCGCCCCCATCGTGGCCACCAAGGCCGACGCCAATAAGGCCGTCACCGTCATCGTTGACCTGCTGCACAACAAGGCTTACGACGCCAAGGGCGAGTGCGCCATCCCCGACGACATGGCCGACGAGGTGGAGGCGCTGCGCGCGGAGCTGATGGAGGCCGCCGCCGGCGCCGACGAGGAGCTGATGGAGAAGTTCTTCGAGTCCATGGAGCTGTCCGCTGCCGACATGGCCAAGGGTCTGAAGATCGGCGTGCGGGACGGCAGCGTGTGCCCGGTGCTGTGCGGCTCCGCCGTCACCGGTATGGGCGTGGATATGCTGATGAAGACCATCGTGGACCTGGTGCCCGTGGCCACCGATATGCCCGCCGAGAAGGCCAAGGACGAGAGCGGCAACGATGTGGAGGTGGCCTTCGATCCCAACGGCCCCACCGCCGCCATTGTGTTTAAGACCATTTCCGACCAGTACGGCAAGTTCTCCATGATCAAGGTCGTGCGCGGCAAGGTCACCGGCGATATGTCCCTGTATAACCCCGCCACCGGCAACACCGAGAAGCTGGGTCGCCTGTACAGCATGAAGGGCAAGAAGGGCGAGGAAATTAAGGAAATCTGCTGCGGCGACATCGGCGCCATCGGTAAGATGGATCGCGTGAAGACCGGCAACACCCTGTGCGACGCCAAGAACGTGGTGGTGCTGGAGGACATCAAGTATCCCGCTCCCTGCTATGAGAGAGCCATCTCCCCCAAGGTCAAGCAGGAAGTGGAGAAGATGGGCACCGGCCTCAACAAGCTCAACGAGGAGGACCCCACCTTCCACGTGGCCAACAACGCCGAAACCCACCAGACCGTTATTTCCGGCACCGGCGACATCCAGATCGACGTGCTGTGCGCCAAGCTCAAGAGCCGCTTCGGCGTGGAGACTGAGCTGTCGGCTCCCCGTGTCGCTTACCGCGAGAAGATCCGCTCCAAGGTGGAAAAGCGCGGCCGCTATAAGAAGCAGACCGGCGGCAGCGGCCAGTTCGGCGACGTTGTCATCACCTTCGAGCCTCAGAATGAGCAGGAGGACATGATCTTCGAGGAGGCCGTGTTCGGCGGCTCCGTGCCCAAGAACTACTTCCCTGCCGTTGAAAAGGGTCTGCGCAAGTGCTGCCTCACCGGCGTGCTGGCGGGCTATCCCGTGGTGTTCCTGAAGGCCACGCTGACGGATGGTTCTTACCACCCCGTGGACTCCTCCGATATTGCCTTCCAGCTGGCGGCCGGTCTGGCCTTCAAGGAGGCGCTGCCCGAGGCGAAGCCCGTGCTGATGGAGCCTATCGGCGAGCTGAAGGTCACCGTGCCCGATAGCTTCGTGGGCGACGTGATGGGCGACCTGAACAAGCGCCGCGGCCGCGTCATGGGCATGAACCCCACCGGCGACGGCGAGACCGTGCTGGAGGCCGAGGTGCCCATGGCCGAGATGATGTCCTACGCCATCGACCTGCGCTCCATGACCCAGTCCAGAGGCACGTTCGTGTTCTCCTTCGTGCGCTACGAGGATTGCCCCGCCGCCGCCCAGGAGAAGGCCATTGCCGAGGCCAAGGCCATGGCAGAGGCAGAGTAAGAGAATCCGACGGAATAAGTGCATACCGTCCCGGCCTGCCGATTTTTTTGGCGGGCCGGGCGTTTTTGTTTTATATGGTCGGGCGGCGGGGTGCGGTCACCCCGCCCCTACGGAGGGGGTGCAAGGGGGGCCTTCTTAAGAGATGGCGGAATATTTTCACAAATTCACAAAAAATTTTCATTAAAGTTGCAAATGCAACTTTTGAGAGCTGGATTCTTGTGGTATACTACAAGCACAGCAAGAAAAAACTGGCTGCGGCCCAAATCATAATAAGGAGGAACTTTACAATGAAGAAATGGGTATGTTCTGTTTGCGGTTATGTGTACGAGGGTGAGAATCCTCCCGCCGAGTGCCCCGTGTGCCATGTGGGCGCCGATAAGTTCATCGAGCAGAAGGAAGAGAAGTCCTGGGCTGCCGAGCATGTGGTAGGCGTAGGCAAGTCCTTCGGCAACGATGTCCCCGAGGAAGTGCGCAAGGAGATCATCGACGGTCTGCGCGCCAACTTCGAGGGCGAGTGCAGCGAGGTGGGTATGTACCTGGCTATGGCTCGTGTGGCTCACCGCGAGGGCTATCCCGAGATCGGCCTGTACTGGGAGAAGGCCGGCCTGGAGGAGGCTGAGCACGCCGCCAAGTTCGCCGAGCTGCTGGGCGAAGTGGTGACCAACTCCACGGAGAAGAATCTGGCTATGCGCGTGGACGCCGAGAACGGCGCCACCATGGGCAAGTTTGAGCTGGCGAAGCTGGCTAAGAAGTACAATCTGGACGCCATCCACGACACCGTCCATGAGATGGCTCGTGACGAGGCCCGCCATGGCAAGGCCTTCGAGGGCCTGCTGAAGCGGTACTTCGGGAAGTAAGAAACACTCCAATGCGGACTATTAAAAGGAGGAGAGGGCTATCCCTCTCCTCCTTTTTCTGCGCAATTTGCGGGATGCATATGCATACCGCACTGGCGACACACTGTGCAGGGCACATACCGTTACTTACCGCAGAAGAAAAGCGGAGTAGCCGAGCATTGCCATAGCATAGCAGAAACTAAAACCCAGAAAACCCATGCTGAAACCTCCCTTCCGAAAGTCTAATATTAAAATACCATAGTATTTTTATAATGTCAATATTTATGAGACAATAGTATTGAAATAATTGACCGCCGGAGGAAAGTTATGCTTGGGCAAAGAATACAGGAGCTGCGTTTTGGCTGCGGTTGGAGCCAGGTGGAGGTGGCAAAAAGACTGCAAGTGACGAAGCAAACTGTGTCAAACTGGGAAAATGGAAATATTCAGCCGTCCATTGATATGCTGATCCGTTTGGCTCACCTGTTTCATGTGTCGACAGATTATCTCCTTGGCATGGAGGATGTGCCCCGTCTGAGTGTGGATGGGCTGCCTTCGGATTTTGTGGCGCACTTGGCTCTGCTTATTGAGGATTATAGAAACAAGTGACTAGAAAATGCTGGAATTGTATTATAAATGTAAGGGCCGACATCTGGAGGGATGTCGGCCCTTGCGTTGTATTAGTGTATATTACCCTATGATCTTCTCCACCACGCCGTCCAGCCAGTGGCCCTGGAAATTCTCGATTTCCCCGGCGTCTACCAGCTCTGCCAGGGTGGGGTCCAGGGGCATTTTCGCCAGCAGGGGCAGGCCGTAGCGGGCGGCGGCCTCCTCGGTCTTGCCCTCGCCGAAGAGATAAATCTTCTTGCCGCAGTCGGGGCAGGGGAGGTAGCTCATGTTTTCCACCAGACCGAGAACGGGAATATTCATCATCTGCGCCATTTTCACGGCCTTTTCCACCACCATGCTCACCAGCTCCTGGGGGCTGGTGACGATGATGACGCCGTCCACGGGCAGAGACTGAAACACGTTCAGCGCCACGTCGCCGGTGCCGGGAGGCATGTCCACGAACATATAGTCCACGTCCTGCCACAGCACGTCAGACCAGAACTGCTGCACCACGCCGCCGATGACGGGGCCGCGCCAGATGACGGGGTCGGTCTCGTTGTCCAGCAGGAGGTTCACGCTCATAAGCTGGATGCCCGTGCGGGTCTGAACGGGGACGATGGCGTCTTCGGTGCCCACGGCGCGGCCATGGACGCCGAAGGCCTTGGGGATGGAGGGGCCGGTGATGTCGGCGTCCAGCACGGCGGTACGGCAGCCCCGGCGCTGTATAGTGACGGCCAGCTGGCTGGTGACCATGGACTTGCCCACGCCGCCCTTGCCGGAGACCACGCCGTAGACCTTGCCCACGCGGCAGCCCGCATGGAGGGGCTTCTTTTCAAATACGTTGACTTCCTTGCGCTCGCCGCAACTTTCGCCGCAGGTGCTGCAATCATGGGTGCATTCGCTCATAATGATAACTCCTTTGCTGCATTTTCAAACTCTGTTTTATACATTATTATATGGTAATATATCACTTTATTATATGGTAATATATCACTTTTTTTCGCGGTGAGCCTTGGCCTCGGTCTTGAGGCGATCCAGACGGCGGCGGAGCTGGTTCAGCTGCTCGTCGTGGCGGGAGCGCAGGTTCGGGTGGCTGCGGAGCAGGCGGCGCTCGAACATGTCCTGTCCGCTGCGCAGGAGCTGGAGCTGACGGCGGCGCTCGTCCAGATAGGCGTCATAGTGCGCCTGCAGCTGCTGCGTGCTCTGACCTTCCATGAACTCGCGGGTCATGCTGTCCACGGACTGGAGATAGCGCTCTCGACCCTCGGCCACCTTGCCCTCCAGATTTTCGGCGGCGGCGGTCAGATGCTGGCGCACCTCCTGCTGGAGCTGGTGGAGCTTTTCGGTACGGTTGGAGAGCTGAATGGCGCTGCGGACGGAGAGAATGTTGTCCATGAGATAGATGCCGAAGAGGAAGGAGGCGGCGGGCACGGTGTAGGTGTCGCCGATGCGGAAGAGCCACGCCATGACCGGCGGGTTCACCACATGGCACAGCAGCACGCAGGCCAGCCCGAACAGGACGCTGTTGAGCAGGCAGACGCGGCCATTGATCTGGATTTTTTTCTTGCTGTAGTCCCACCAGCGCATGTGAAAGAGCTTTTCCATGAACCAGCTGGTGAAATACTCCAGCGCGCTGGTGAGCACCATGCCGCACAGGAAGGTGAGAATGGGATTTTTAAAGCCTCCATGTAATACATATAGCACCAAAAGGGCGCCGTGTCCATAGATGGGGCAAATAAATCCGTTCAAAAAGCCACGCTTTTCGCAAATATGGCCCTTGCCCACGGAGCAGTAGACCATCTCGCCCACCCATCCGGCGGCGCTGTAAATCATGAGCAAAAGAAAGAATACGCAGAGATTATTAAAAGTATTCAGCGGAAACATAGGGTACCTCTCGTTGCAAAAATTACTGTAAATTCAAAATATGGACGCCGCTGCGGCCGGTGAGATAGTTCACCTCGCGGCTCTGGCAGGAGAAAAGCAGGATCTGCCGCCGGCTGCCCAGCTGCACCAGATAGTCCAGTGTTTTGTGCAGGCGCTCGTCGTCAAAGGTGAGGAGGGCGTCGTCCAGGATCAGCGGGGCGTTCTGCTCCACGGGCAGCACCATTTCGCAGATGGCCAACCGCACCGCAAGATACAGCTGGTCGGCAGTGCCGCTGGACAGAAGCTGCACGCTGCGGCGGGTGGGGGCGCTGCCGGCCTCGGCGGACAGGCGGAACTCCCGATCCAGTAGGATGCGGCTCCAGGCGCTGCCGGTCATGTCGGCAAAAATTTCGGCTGCCCTACGACCCAGCTCCGGAGAAAAGCGGTTTTGCAGGGTGGTGTTGGCGCTGCGCAGGGCGTCCAGAGCCAGAGCGAGGGAATCATACTCTCCTTGCAGCCGGTGCAGCTGCTCCTGCTTGCGGGCGATGCGCTGGGGGGCATCCTCCGTGCCGCCCAAGGCCGCCAGCTGCCCCTGTACCTGAGCGATCTGCTGCTGCAGACGGGCGGCGGAGCCGTCTGCGTCCGGCGTCTGCGCGTGCAAAGCGTCAGCTTGCGCTTGTCGGATCTCCTCAGCCAGAGCTTCGCGCCGCTGAGTCGTCTGCTGCACAAAGCGGCGCACATCCGTGGGGGTGTGCACGCCGGCGTCCCATTTCTGCACCACGGTCAGCAGGTCGGCAAGGGTGGCACGCAGGCGCTGCTCACTGTCGGCCACGGCCTGCTGCCGCTGCTGCAGAAGGTTGTATTGCTCCTCCAGCTTTTCCAACATGGGCAGGTAGCTGTCTGCCAGCTTCCGCAGCTCCTCCTGCCGCTGCAGCTCCCGATGGCGCACCTGTTGGCGGCGGATGCGCTGTATCAGGAGCCGGAGAAAGTTTCCGGCGGCCAGAGCTGTCACCGCGCAGGCGGCGCACAGCCACAGGATTTGCGGCCGGCCGATCTCATACCACAAAAATCCGCCGCCGCAAAGCCCCAGCGCCAGCGAGATGAGAAGCTGCGCCACTTGGGGCGGGGCGGGAGGCTGGATTTGAAGCTGCGCCTCCAATTCTGGTTTTGTCATGGGGTGCAGGGGGTTGCGGCTCAACTCCCGCAGCTGCGCCTGTATGGCCTGCTCCTGCGCGGCGGCCGCGTCCCTGGCCTGCTGCACCTGCTCGCCCATGGAGCGCACGGCGCCCAGCTGCTCGTTGATGCTTTGCAGGGCGGCGCTGTCCGGCAGGGACTGCAAAAGCCGCTGCTTTTCCACAATGCGCTGCTGCGCCTCCTGCTGCTGCGCCGCGCGGAGAGTGACCTGCGCCTCCTGCACCTGGCGGAGCTGCTGACGGAGGGACGCCTCCCGCTCCGCCAGATCCTGCACTTCGGCCTGCGCAGAGGACAAGGAGGCTATTTCCGACTCCAGCAGCGGGATGGCGCCGGAGCGGTTATACTTGCGCTGGTGGAGCTGCCGCTTCAGGCGGGTCTCCGCTTGGGAAAAGGAGATTTTTTCTTCACCGGTGGAAATGAGGGCATTGATGCGCCGCTCCAGATCGGCGTCAGCGTCGATGGCCATGCTGCCGGAGGAGATGAAGGCGCAGCGCTGGTACACGCTCTGGGGCACACCCAGGAGCGTTTCGCCGCAGCGCAGAGCGTCCAGACCACGGGCGGGGGTGTCCGTTCCGGCGTAGGTGCAGGAAAACACACCCATAGGGCTGTCGGCGCGCTGGGTGCGGCGGCTCAGGGTCAGCACATCCTCGCCGACGGCAAGCTGCAGCCTGCCCTGCATAGGGCTGCCATTCCAGGGCTGGAAGCGATTTTTGTCCGCCAGCTCGCCCCGCTGGCGGGTGTTCAGCCCGTAGAACATGGTCAGCAGAAAGCGGGACCAGGTGGACTTGCCGCCCTCGTTGGGGGCGCAGATCACGTTCAGCCCCGGCTGCAGGGACAGCTGCGCCTGATTCAGTTTTCCATAGGTGGCATTCGCCTGAAGGATCCGCAAGATCATCCCGCCTTTGCATATTTATAATAAGGTGTGACCATTATAGCACAGCCGCCTGAAAAAGTCATCTTGTGCAAAAAGAAAAAACAGTAAAAAACTTCAAAAAAAGGATTGACAAAGGCTTTTGCGGGCAGTATAATACTAACTGTTCCGCAAGCGGGGCGTGTACCTTGTAAATTAAACAACGAAGAAACGAAAAGCACCAGACGGGAGCACTGAAAAGTGCGACT
>OMQS01000183.1 GCA_900313295.1 uncultured Eubacteriales bacterium | reverse complement strand
GTGGTTCTGATGATCGCCACTCTGCTGGTCATCAAGGCTATCGTTGCCAAGAAGCATGCCGGTATCTTCCGGGAAATGGCTGAGGCCAACAAGGCTCTGGCCAACAAGTAAGACACACTCTTACATATAAAAAGAAACGCCTTCGGGCGTTTCTTTTTTTGCGTACAGAAGCCGCCCGCTGAGTGGGCGGCTTCTGTACGCAAAAAACAGCGGCGCCCCATTTGGGGCGCCGCTGCGCATTTGCGGAAATATCAGAACTGAGAATTAACGTACTTGTTGAACTTGGTGCTGTCCAGATGATCCTTATAGGTGTTGCGGAAGCGCTTGACGGTGAGGCTGTTGTACTGGGTGATTCTCCGGTACTTCAGGAATCCGGCCACAAGCGCCACGCCGCCGCAGAGGTAGCCCATGGGGGCAGTCTTGATGCAGGTGGCCACCAGTACGCCCAGCACCACAACGGAGATCAGCACGCCGGCGATCTGCTTTTTGGGGTGCAGCAGCTTCACGATGTCCCGCGTGACGATGCCCTCGTCTACCATGACATTGGCGAACCGTTTCTGCACCCCGAACAGGCTCACCGCATTCAGAATGCAGGGTGCCACCACGAAGAACGCGAACATCGCCTCCACCACGCTGACCATAAGGACAGCGAAATCGCTCATTTTACCCATTTTTTAATTTTCCTCCCGTATTTATTCAGTATCCACAATGGAAATTGCCATATCACTCCGTCCGGTGGCGTACAGCATGTGGCTGTAGCACAGGTCGAAGGCTACCGTGTCGCCCACTTGCAGCGCGCGTGGACAGTCCTCCGCGTCCACGATGCAGTGGTCAGAGGAGCCGCCGATGATGGTCATGCCCTCCTCGCGGCAAAGGAGGCTCTCCAGATCGCCTACATCCGCGCGGCCAAAGGCCACCAAGCCCCGCAGCCGCACGCCGCGATCCTCGTAGGTGGGGTGCCGACCGAAGGCGTCGATCATGGTTTCTCCTACGGGATAGGTGGGCTTTTTGCGCAGCTCGATAAGCTCGCCCTCCAGATACATGGTGCCCCGCTGCAGGTAGTCCATGTCGCTGATGCCCCAGTCCTCCTGCAGATCTTTGGCCAGCAGCGCGGTTTCGCCGATGCGCAGATGGTTGATGCCCTCCGGCATGGTGCCCCGATGCACCAGAGGGAAGCTGCTGGTGGCGCCGCCGGACACGATCTCCAGCTTGCGCCCGATGCGTCTTTCCACCGTGCGGGCAATGTCCACCAAACGCCCCAGATTTTCAGGCGTGGGGACTATGGAGCCGTAGCAGCCCAGATTCACGCCCACACCGGCCAGCTCCAGATGGGGCAGCTCCCGCTCCACATGGCAGCAGGCCTGCACCATTTCGTCCTTGTCCCAGAAGCCCTCCCGCAGGTCGCCCAAATCGACCATGAGAATGACCTTGTGGGTCAGCCCCTGTCGGGCACAGACCGCTTCCAAGGCGTCCAGCGTGGACACGTCACTCTGCAGGGAGTAATCCGCCAGACGCGGAAGATCCTCCAGCTCGCTCATGGCTGGCACGCGGATGAGCAGAAACGGGCCCGAAATGCCCGCGCTGCGCCACAGCTCGATCTGCTCCAGACGGCTGGTGGCCAGCTGACGGGCGCCGCATTCCTTATAAAGGCGGGCGATCTCCGGCAGGCCGTTGACACCCTTGACGACGCCGGCAACGGAAATGCCCTGCGTCCTGCAGCGGGTGATGACCTGCGTGAAGTTGTTGCGGAGCTTGTCCCGCCGGATCACAAGGCGGGGAAACTTTCTATCCATGATAAAACCTCGACCTTTCACAGATACAGTCATTATAGCATAGCCGGAAAGAAATTGCCATTATTTTTTTCGGCGACGTCGGCAAAAGCGGAAAATACATTAATCAATTCACAAAAAAATGAGTAAGAAAATTTTCTTTTTTAGAAAAAAGAGACAAAAAACGAAAAAAGAGGTTGACAGATTCAAAACATAGGTGTACTATGCCCACATCCAAAAGAACCAAGGAAAGGAGAAAGCAGCATGAAGCAGTTTTGCAGCAGCATGATGATGAAGATGTGCATGCCCATGTGCATGTGCATGTTTTCCTGCGCCCAGAATAGCCGTCTGCTTTCCCAAAAAGCATCTGCGAAGTAAAGTCCAGAGGATCGTTTATCGCAGCGGGAGGCCGATCGGCTTCCCGCTTTTTATTTTTCACCGAAGGAGGACGATTCCATGAAGAAGTTTTTTAGCGCCGGCAGGCGAATGTGTCCTCAGGACACAAGATGATTTATACACACCACAGATCGACCCATTAAAACAAATAATATACAAAATACAAAGGAGATTTTGACTATGAAAAAGACTACCAAGCTCACCGCTCTCGTGCTGGCACTCGCACTGACGCTGGCGCTGGCTCTCACCGGTTGCGGCAAAAAGTCCGCCACTATCCAGATCGCCGTGCCCAACGACACCACCAACGAAGCCCGCGCGCTTCTTCTGTTGGAGCAGCAGGGCATCATCAAGCTGAAGGACGGCGCCGGCATCACCGCCACCAAGAAGGATATCGTGGAGAACCCCTACAACGTGGAGATCGTGGAGGCTGAAGCCGCCCAGCTCCCCAACGTGAAGCAGGACGTGGACTACGCCGTTATCAACTCCAACTACGCCATCAACGCCGGCCTCAATCCCCTGAAGGACGCCCTGGCCATTGAAGGCTCCTCCTCCGCCTACGGCAACATCCTCTGCGTGAAGGAAGGCAACGAGAACCTGCCCAAGATCCTGGCTCTGAAGGCCGCGCTGGAGAGCAAGCAGGTGGCCGACTTCATCACTGAGAAGTACGCCGGCTCCGTGGTCAGCACCGTCACCGCCCCCACCGATGGCTATGACGCCTCCGTTGACTACGACGCCCTGAAGGGCACCACCATCACCATCGCCGCCTCCCCCACGCCCCACGCCGAGATCCTGGAGATCGCCAAGACCATCCTGGCTGACAAGGGCATCACCCTGGACATCCAGAGCTACAATGACTACGTTGTGCCCAACACCGTGGTAGAGGACGGCACCGTGGACGCCAACTACTTCCAGCACCTGCCCTATCTGGAGGACTTCAACGCCCAGCAGGGCACCCACATCGTGTCCATCGCCACCATCCATGTGGAGCCTATGGGTCTCTACGGCGGCAAGCAGACCTCTCTGGACGCGCTGAAGAAGTAATTTTGAAACGAGGGAAACAGACATGATAGAGCTTAAACATATATGTAAAACGTTTGACTCCGGTGGGGGAGAAGTGGAAGCGCTGAAGGATGTTTCCCTCACGATAGAAAAAGGCGAAGTATACGGCATCATCGGCATGAGTGGCGCCGGTAAGAGCACGCTGGTGCGATGCATGAATCTGCTGGAGCGGCCGACATCGGGCGAGATATGGGTGGACGGACAGGAGCTGGAGAAAATGTCCGCCAAGGAGCTGCGGCAGGCGCGGCGGGAGATCACCATGATCTTCCAGCACTTTAACCTGCTGATGCAGCGCACCTGCCTGCGCAACGTGTGCTTCCCCATGGAGTTGGCGGGCATGAAGAAGGCCGACGCCGAGAAGCGCGCCCGAGAGCTTTTGGAGCTGGTGGGTCTGCCAGACAAGGCAAACGCCTACCCCGCCCAGCTCTCCGGCGGCCAGCAGCAGCGCATCGCCATTGCCCGCGCCCTGGCCACCCAGCCCAAGGTGCTGCTGTGCGACGAGGCTACCAGCGCCCTTGACCCCAACACCACCCACCAGATCCTCCAGCTCATTCGGGAGCTTAACCGCAAGCTGGGCATCACCGTGGTCATCATTACCCACCAGATGAGCGTGGTGAAGGAAATTTGTGACAAGGTCGCCATTCTGGATGGCGGCGAAGTGGCCGAGGAGGGCCTGGTGTCGGCGGTGTTTGCCGCTCCCAAGTCCGCCGCCGGCCGGCGGCTGGTGTTCCCCGGCGGGGCGGATGCGCTGGTGTCCGACCCTGCGGAGGAGCGTCGCGTGCGGCTCATTTTCCGCGACAGCCAGACCACGGGCATCCCGCTGGTGGCCCGTCTGGCAGCGGAGGAGAGCATTTACTGCAACGTCATTTCCGCCAGCACCCAGCAGCTTTCTCGGGAGGTCTACGGCAGCATGCTGCTGGGCATTCCCAACGCGCATTTTGACCGCGCCGTAGAGTTTATCAAAGCGTATCCCAACATTCAGGTAGAGGAGGTGGAGCACCATGTATAATGATCTGTTTTCTGCAGATTCGCTGGCGGAGCTGCAGGCCGTGCTGCCCCAGATCCCCTTTGCCATTTGGGAAACGCTCTATGTGACGCTGCTGTCAACGCTTCTGGCTACCGTCATCGGCCTGCCCTTGGGCGTGCTGCTGGTGGCGGGCGAAAAGGGCGGCGTGCTGCCCCTGCCCAAGGGCGTGCTGCATGTGCTGAACGTCATCATCAACCTGCTGCGCTCGGTGCCGTTTCTGATTTTGATGATCATGGTGTTCCCCCTGTCGCGGCTCATCATCGGCACGGCGGTGGGCACGACGGCGACTATCGTTCCGCTGGTGGTGGCGGCGTTCCCGTTCATCGCCCGGCTGGTGGAGGGGAGCCTCCGTGAGGTGGATCCCAACATCATCGAGGCGGCGCAGAGCATGGGCGCCACCCCCGTGCAGATCATCTGCAGGGTGATGATCCCCGAAAGCGTTCCCAGCCTGCTGCAGAACGTGACCATCGCCCTGACGACGATTTTGGGCTACTCCGCCATGAGCGGCATCATCGGCGGCGGCGGCCTGGGCAAGATCGCCATCGACTACGGCTACTATCGCTATAAGTATCTGGTGATGCTGGCGGCGGTGGTGTTGCTGGTGCTGCTGGTGCAGATTCTGCAGACCATCGGCACGAAGCTGGCCATCCGCTGCGACAAGCGGCTGAAAAAGTAAAGAGAAAAGCTCTCCGACGAGGAGGGCTTTTCTCTTTGTATATGAAAAGAAATCGGGGAATTTGCTTGCAAATCCGGCGTGGATATGGCACAATCGAAGAAAAAAGCGCAGGAGGTGCGGAATGGATATTTTCAGAGACCCCGAAACCATGGAGCCGGAGGAGCTGCGAGCGTATCTTGCGGATGTGCGGGAGGAGCTGGAGGTCATGGACGAGGACGAGCCGGAGGATGAAACCAGCGAGGAGTTCGTGGACTGGGCCGAGCGACACGAGGAGCTGGAGGATCTGGCCGACGAGCTGGTGGAGCGGTTGGAAGCGCTGGGCGAGCCGCTGGAGTAAAACGAAGACAGGTTGATATGCGGCCGTAGGGGCAGGCAATTTTGCCCGCTTATTTATTGCTCACCGAAAAAAACACCGCAGGGAGAGGACGTTCATGAGAACGAACTCTCCCTGCGAAATTTGAAAAGGGGAAATACTAAAGCGTGATAATGTCCGCCCCAAGGGCGGCGGCGTCCGCCCGATCGTGGGTGACGCACAGGATGGCGGCCTCGCCGCGGTGGCGGAGAATATAGTCCGCCGTCTGCCGGCGCAGAACGTCATCCAGCCCCTTGAACGGCTCATCCAGCAGCAGAAGCCCGCCGCCGAAGCACACCGCCCGACAAATGGCCGCCCGCCGGCGCATGCCGCCGGACAGCTCCCGCACGGGCTGACGCATGCTGCCGTCTAAGCCCAATTCGGTCAGGTGGCGGCTGATCTCCGCGTCGGAAAGGGCATTTCCGGTGACGAGGCGCACATTGTCTGCGGCGGAGAAACCGTCGCACAGGCGATCCTCCTGAAACACATAGCCTATGCGCTCCGGAACGCCCATAACGGCGCCGCCGTCGGGCTTTTCCAGACCGGCTATGCACCGCAAAAGGGTGGTCTTGCCCCGACCGGAGGGCGCCATGAGGCAGACGGTCTGCTGCGGGGAAAGGGTGAGGGACACGTCCTCCAGCACGGCCTTGCCGCTGAAGGACTTGCAAAGATGGGAAACGGTCAGCATGCCGCATCACCTCCCAGCGTGCGAAATACGCGCCGCAGCAGCCGCAGCATCAGCCACTCAAAACCGGCGCTCATGGCCACGATGACCACCGTCCACGCCAGCAGATCGGCGGTTTGCAGGTAGATTTTCGCGTCGTACAGCCGCTCGCCGATGGAGCCGCTCACCACGCCGATGACCTCCGCCGCCACGCCGGCCTTCCAGCTCATGCCTAGGGCGGTGGCGCTGCCGGCCAGCAAAAACGGGCGGATGGCGGGGAGATAGATCATCCGCAGCCGCCGCTTCCACGGCACGCGGAAGACCTGCGCCATCTCCAGAAGCTGCCCGTCGGCACTCTTGATGCCCACCAGAATGTTGGTGTAGAGCGCGGGGAAGACCATGAGAAAGGAGATGAACAGGGAGAGATAGGACGTTTTCAGCCAGATCAGCGCCAAGATGATGAACGACGCCACCGGCACGGACTTGATGGCCAGCACATAGGGCTGCAAAAGAATTTCGACGACGCGCAGCCGTCCGGCAGCCAGTGCCAGCACGGCGGCCAGCACCAGCGCCAGCAGAAAGCCGCCGGCAATGCGCAGAAGGCTGAAGAAGATCGTCTGCCAAAAGGCGGCCGTGGGCAGCAGGGCGGCAAGCCGCGCCGCCACCTGCACCGTTGAAGCCAGCAGCAGGGAGGAGCCAACGGCCATGGACGCCGCCTGCCACACCGCCACCGCCAGCGCGGCGGCTAACAGGCGCTGCAAGCGCTCATTTTTCATGCGCCCAGCCAGTAAAAGCCGTCGCCGGGCATGGCGCCGCCTACGGCGTCGGGCTTCAGATCATAGAGGGTCTGCAAGTAGCCGCTGACGGCGGTCTTCATCTCCGCGCCGGTAATGCACACAAGATTGCACTTCGGCAGCGCCTTTTCCGCCACGGCGGCGTTCACGATGTTCAGCTTTTCCACTAAAGCGGCGGTTTCGGCGGGGTTAGAGTTGGCGTAATCCGTGCTGGCGGCGTATTCCTCCAGGAATTTGGCCACGGCTTCGGGGTGCTCGTCGGCAAAGTCCTTGCGCACCAGAAGACCGGCGGTGATGAGGCGGCTGTCAAGCCCCAGCGTGTCCCACTGGGCGGACAGATCCAGCGCCACCCGCAGCCCCTCCAGCTTGCCCTGTGCCACGGTGACGAAGGGCTGGGGCAGCATGGCGATGGCGTGCTCCTCCTGCGCCATGAGCGCTACGATCTCGGAAGGCTCGCTCTTCCACTCCACGGTGACGTCTTCGCCGAGGGTCAGGCCGTTCTGCGCCAGCAGATAGGTCAGGGCGTATTCGGGGGTGGCGCCCTTGCCGGTGGCGTAGAGGGTCTTGCCGGCCAGCGATCGCACGTCCGTCACGGTCTCGCCGCCTTTTTCCGTGATATACAGCACACCCAGCGTGCTGGCGGCCACAAGCTGTACGGAACCCTCAGTCTGGTTGTACAGAATGGAAGCCACGTTCACGGGCACGGCCAGAATGTCCAGCTCGCCCTTGATGAGCTGGGGCGTCAGCTCACCGGCGGAGGGGGTCATGGTGAAGGTGTAGGTGTTGGCGGTGCGGCCGTTTTCGGCGTCATCCAGCAGCTTGGCCATGCCCATGGAGGTGGGGCCTTTCAGGCCGCCCAGGCGGATGTTGACGGATTCATAGGGCTTGGTCTGCGTCGCGGCGCAGGCGGCAAGGCTCAGCGCCAGCACAAAAGCCAGCAGCAGGGAAATGATCTTTTTCATGGGAAATACTCCTTTCATGGGTTCAGTCGGCGGGGGTGATGACATGGGAATACTGGGTCTTGGCGCTGACGCCGGACAGGCGCCCGATCTGGCCGCTGAGGGCGGAAATGACGTCCTGCGGGGCGTCCAGCACCACGGAGATGACGCTCACGCCCTTTTGCCGGTAGGGCAGCCCCATACGGCCGATGATGTAGGGGGCGTACCGGTGCAGCAGCTCGTTCAGCGCCGCCACGGACGAATCCTCCTCCACGATGATGCCGATGAGCGCAACGCGGGTATCCATAGGCTCGACCTCCTTGATTTTTTGCAGCAAAAAAGCCGCATCGCTTCTGCGACACGACCACAAGACCCGCCACTGGGCGGGCATTTTTATTATGGCGCATCTTCCGCCTCAAGAAGAGCTTTCGGCGTCAGGAGCTTGGCTTCATTGTAGGGGAAAACGGGGCGGATGTCAAGACGCTTTCCGCCGCCGGCGGGGCAAATAAAAAAATCCAAGGATCATTGCGATCCTTGGATTTTTTTGGTGGAGACTGCTGGACTCGAACCAGTGACCTCCTGCGTGTGAAGATACGATGCGCGCCGGAAAGCGTTGCTCCGCAACGCTTTCCGGCGCTTTTGCGTGCTTTCGGCTCGGTGGGCGATCCACTGTGTCCGCCCTATGCTGCCCAGTCGTTTCCGCGTTTGGGTCACGGTTTGGGTCAAGTCACGCAACGGCGCAGAAATGACCACGCTGTAATTAAAGAATAGGCGTGCCGCCTGTCAACTCCCTTCAAAATAGTCAAATCCTGTGGTCGCGCACCCATTGGAGAAGCGCGTCATAGTCCATTGTGCCGGAGGCGACGGATAATCCGGCCTCCACAACCTCCTCGTTGGTACACTCCATGTGTATCCCGTTCACTTCCAGAAACGTCAGCATAACGTACATGCCGATACGCTTGTTGCCGTCCACAAAAGCGTGGTTGGAGATGAGTGTATAGCCGAGCCGTGCGCCCTTTTCCTCCTTGGTAGGATAGAACTCCTGCTCGCCGAAGCCGGCAAAAGCGTTCCCCAATGCGGAATCCAACAGGGCTTCATCCCGGACACCGATACTGCCGCCTGTTTCTTCGGCGATGAGCCTGTGAAGCAGCAGCACCTTATCTTTCGAAAACTTGATCATTTGGCAAGCTCCATAAATGCGGGCTTGTACTTTTTCAGGATACGCGCCGCCACGACATCGATTTTTTCATCATCGGTCATATCGATCATAGGGGACACATCCAGATCCACCAGCATATATTTGGG
>OMQS01000054.1 GCA_900313295.1 uncultured Eubacteriales bacterium | reverse complement strand
TGTGCCGCCGATACGCGCTGCCATATCAAAAAACGGGCGGGGTAGAACCCCGCCCGTACGCATATTTAAAAAAATTTCTCATCGGCGGGTGGTTTTCCCGCTCCATTTATTTGCACAAAAAGCTGAACCAGCCCTCACTTTGGCGGGTCTCGGCGATGTCCCAGCCGTCGCGGCGCAGGCAGGCGGCCACCTCGTCGGCGCGGTCGTCAATGATGCCGGAGCAGAGGAACAGCCCGCCTGCCTTCAAAAAAGGGCGCACCTGCGGCGAAATGCCCATGATGACGTCCGCCACGATGTTGGCCACCACCACGTCGTATGCACCGCCGAACTCCGCCTGCAGGGCGTGATCTGTAACCACGTTGCCCCAGCGAACGGTATAGCGGTCGCGGCCGATGCCGTTGATGGCGGCGTTTTCATAGGCCACGTCCACGCATTTGTCGTCGATGTCGCAGGCGAAAGCCTCTTTCGCCCCCAGCAGCAGGGCGGCGATGGAGAGAATGCCGCTGCCGCAGCCCAAGTCCAGCACCCGCTCGCCGCCGTGGATGTGCTTGTCCAGCGCCTGCAGGCACAGGCGCGTGGTGGCGTGGCTGCCGGTGCCGAAGGTCAGCCCCGGGTTCAGCCGCAGCTCCACCCGTCCCTTGCTCTCGCTCTGCTCCCACTGGGGGATCACCAGCAGCCGCTCCCCGATCTCCATGGGCTTATAAAACTGCTTCCAGTTGTTCTCCCAGTCGGCGTCCTGCACGGCGCTGCGGGTGAGACGGGACGCGGGGAAATCGGCCAGCAGCGCCTCCGCATCCCGCAGCTGCTTTTCCCCCTCGGCATCGTCGGAGAGATAAAACGTCACGCGGCACAGACCCTTTTTCTCCCGCAAAAGCTCGTCGTCCACATAGTCCCAATACTGGTGGTTATTTTCCAGAAAATCCTTGAAATCCGCCTCGTCGTCAATGACCAGACCCGTAACACCCGCAGCCTCCAGGCGGGCGCAGAGATCGTCCAGCCGGTCGGGGCGGGTGTCGATATGTACCTCGATCCAGTTCATCGCTGGGTGCCCACGAAGAAGATGCCCATGGTGTTGGGGCCGGTGTGGCTGCCGATGACGGGGCCGATGTAGTTGATATACACCGTCTTGGTGCCGAAGCGCTCCTTGATCTGCTGCGCCACGGCGCGGGCGTCCAGCTCGCAGTCGGCGTGGCAGATGAACATGGTTTGATTTTCCGGGTGGATGCCCAGCGTTTCGATCTTGTCCAGCAGCGCCTTGATGGCGGCCTTGCGGCCCCGCGCCTTGCCCACAGGCACCAGCTTGCCCTCGTCGGAGGTGTGCATGATGGGCTTGATGGAGAGCATGGTGCCCAGCAGAGCGGTGGTGGCGCTGACACGGCCGCCCATTTTCAGATAGTTCAGGTCGTCCACGGTGAACCAGTGGCAGATGCTGAGACGGTTGTCCTCCACCCACTTGGCCAGCTCCGCCGCCGTGAGACCCGCCTTCTTCTGTTGCGCCGCCAGATACAGCAGCAGCCCCTGCCCCAGGGAGGCGCTGAGGGAGTCCACCACGTGGATCTCCGCCTCCGGAAACTCCGGACGCAGGTCGTTTGCGGCGATGACGGCGGACTGATAGGTCGTGGACAGCGCCGAGGAGAAGCTCACGCACACGATGTCGCGGCCGCTCTCCAGAATTTTACGCATGGCGTCCTGGAACTGCCCCACGTTCACCGCCGAGGTGGTGGCCAGCTTGCCGGCGCGGATGCGCTTATAAAACTCCTCGTTGGAAATGGCGCTGCCCGCCAGATCGTTGGGGTAGTCCTGCCCGTCCATGTGCATGGTCAGAGGCAGAACCTCCAGCTCCAGCTCCCGCGCCATGTAGTCCGTCAGGTCGCAGCAGCTATCGGTCATCAAAACATAGTCACGCATAATATACCCTCCTTAGTGGTTGCTTTTTATATCGGTTGTTTACTATACAATTTTATATGCAATATATAGGCTGTCAGGTTTACAAAACCCGCTTTTCACTTTCAACCTTCCGCTTTATTTGCCCACGCAGAAGCGGGAGAAGATGGTGGCCACCAGATCCTCCCGAATGCTCTTGCCCGTAAGCTCGCCCAGCGCCGCCAGCGCCTCCTCGGCGTCGGTCAGAACAGCGTCCGGCGTCAGCTCCGATGCCACGGCCGCCTGCGCCCGCTCCACGGCGCGGAGTGCCCGCGTCACGGCCTCCGCCTGCCGGCTGTTGGTCAGCAGCACGCCGCCGACGCCGGCCTCCTCGGGGTAAAACATACGCACCGCCTCGCCGATCTGCTCCACGCCCTCGCCTGTGGCAGCGCAGACATGAACCACATGGGGGAATCGGGCTTCCAGGACGCCCGGCTCCGCCCGTTGGGGCAGGTCGATCTTGTTCACCACCAGCACGGCGTGCTCCGCCTTTTCCGCCAGAGCAAAAATGCGTTCCTCCTCGCCGGTGAGGGGCGCCGAACCGTCCAGCACCACCAGCGCAAGCTCGGCCTGCTCCGCCGCTGCCACGGCTCGATCCACGCCGATCTTCTCCACGCTGTCGGCGGTATCCCGAATGCCCGCCGTGTCGCACAGGCGCAGGAGCCGGCCGCCCAAGCGAACCTTTTCCTCCACGGTGTCGCGGGTGGTGCCCGCCACCTCGGTGACGATGGCGCGGTCATAGCCCAGCAGGGCGTTGAGCAGAGAGGATTTCCCCGCGTTGGGCAGCCCCAGCAGCACCGTGGGGACGCCCTGCTTCAGAATGCGCCCCCGCCGAAATGTGTCCAGCAGCCCTTGCAGCCCGCTGCGGCAGCGCTCCAGCGTTTCGCCGATCTCCCGCTGCTCCGGCGGCTCAATGTCCTCGTCGGGGTAGTCCACCGCCGCATAGAAGCGAGCGGCAATGTCCATCAGCGCGTCATACGCCTGCTCCACGCCCCGACTCATGGCGCCGGAGAGCTGCAGGGCAGCGTTCTGGGCGCACTCGGCGGTCTCGGCGTCGATGAGATCCGCCACCGCCTCCGCCTGCATAAGATCCATCCGCCCGCTGAGAAAGGCGCGCCGGGTGAACTCGCCCCCCTTGGCCTGACGGGCGCCGCCGGCAAAGGCGCAGCGCAGCACCTCGTCCAGCACCACGGGCGCGCCGTGGCAGTGCAGCTCCGCCGACCACTCGCCGGTGTAGCTGCTCTCCGGCGCAAAAAGCACGCACAGACCGTCGTCGATGACCTTCCCCTCTGCCGTGCGCATATGGCCGTAGACCAGCCGCCGCAAGGGCAACTGCGCGGCGCACTTGCCGCTGCGGGCGGCGAAAACGCGATCCACCACCGCCGGCGTATCAGCCCCCGAAATGCGCACGATGCCGATGGCGGCAGGCGTTCGGGCGGTGGCAATGGCGGCAATGGTATCAGACATGGCGTTCACATACTCCTTTGAAGTATATCTCGTATTATAGCATATTAGATGCGTTGTGTATAGGGGAAAATTGCGCGGCGTTTACCGCATCATGCGTTTGAGCTTGCGGATGTCCTCTCCCGC
>OMQS01000047.1 GCA_900313295.1 uncultured Eubacteriales bacterium | reverse complement strand
TAGCCCAGAATGGTGGGGTTGCACTTGACGAAGGTGTGCAGGTGCTTCTCGGAGATGAGGTAGGAGGCGATGCGCTCGATCTCATCCGGGGGGCAGCCGTGGAGGGTGGACACGGTGACGCTGCGGGACACGCAGGGGGAGATGGCGTCAATGTAGTCGCTCTCCTGGGGGAACAGCTCCTTGAGCACGGCCTTGCACTCGCCGAAAATGGCGGTCTTGGTGGCGTCCATCATGCCGTTGAGGTAGGTGTCCACCTTCTCGCCCTTGATGCCCTCCAGGTCATAGCCCACGGACATGTTGAACACGAACCCGTTGGGGTCGCCCAGGTCGTAGACCTTGGAGAGAACCTTCAGGGCGCACCAAGCCTTGATGTATTCGTCCATGGCCTGAGGCACGGTCAGCTCCGTGGACCACTCCTGGTTGTAGCCCTCGTCGTTGGCCAGGATGCAGGGACGGGGCACGCAGGCGGCCAGGTCGGCGCCGTCCATCTTCTGCACGGTCTTGACCTCAAAGAAGCGAGCCCCGGCGAAGTAGGCGGCGATGATGTTCTGCGCCAGCTGGCTGTTGGGACCGGCGGCGGGCCCGAAGGGGGTCTCGATGCGCTCACCGAAAATGGGCAGGCTCTTGCCGCTGGCCTTGTAGGCCTTGTGCACGCCGAAGATCTCACCGCTCATGGCGTACTCGGTGACCACCCAGTTCATAAGAGACTTAAAAGGAATGGGATACATTTTTTCAGACATAACCATTTCTCCTTTATAATGGAATTAGGATTTAATACGGCGTAGAAAAATCAATCTGCAAATCATGTTGTGAAGCTAAGGCTTGCAGAGCAGTGCGCAAACCTTTTGAGGCAGAGCCGCATACATCGTAGTAATATTGAATGTGCTGCTTCTCTGCAAGCAAGGCTTGCTGGAGGGCGGATACGCCAAAATCTCGTTCAATACACTGCAATAAATAGACTGACAAATTGATTGGAACAACAGATGCAAACTGAGTGCCATCCATCATATGCAGGAAAGAATCTAAGTAGCGCATATATGTGCTGGGCTTATACATGGCGTATACGGAAGATAAATAATTTGCGGTATCTTTTCGGGTTGCTTGATTTCGATAGGTGCGAAGGAAAGCATGGTAAATTTCTTCAAACATTTTCTCATTTTGCTGCATCGAATTACCTACCCTTCATAATACTCGTCCTCCGTCCACCGGACGGGGTTTTCATCCATATATTGCCAAATGCGGAGATAATCCGCTTCATTGCGGATCACATGGTCGTAGTAGCCCCGCTGCCAGAGTTCCCCCATAAGCGTACCGCGTTTTTTACAAAATTGCAGGTAATCATGGGAAACCCTTGATTTATATCCGCCAATAACTTTCCCGAGGCTATACGAAGACTTACTATCTTGTGTTTGCGTAGGGGCGACCCTTGCGGTCG
Organism: uncultured Eubacteriales bacterium; assembly: GCA_900313295.1. Taxonomy (GTDB): domain Bacteria; phylum Bacillota; class Clostridia; order Oscillospirales; family Oscillospiraceae; genus Vescimonas. The sequence goes on along the minus strand of OMQS01000047.1, from coordinate 4,600 downwards.
CCCGCTGTTCAGGGATAAAGACCAATAAATGGATGTGATTTGGCATGATAACAAATTTGTCGATCGTTATGGCAAAGGTGTTTTGAATGAATACCAAATCTTGCGCTGCGATTTGCCCCAATACCGTGGGGGACCACCGCGGGCGACCGCAAGGGTCGCCCCTACGGATACTTCCTAATGTAGGCTTGCGGCCATGTGTGCACAATGTCACAAAATAAAGACCGCAGGAACTATAATCATATTTAGGCAATCGCAGGTTTTTCCGCTTCGGCAGCTCCTCCAAGGGATCAATACACCCGATGATTCAAATCTCCCCACAGCTTCTTGGCGGCCTCCAGGATGTGGGCGTTCTCGGCCTCCTCGTCGATACCCACCAGCACGCGATCCTGCATAAGGACCTTGCCGTTTGCAATGGTGGTCTGGCACTGGCGGCCGGTCATGCCGAAGATCATGTGGCCGTCGATGTTCTCGTCGGAGAAGGGGGTGAAGGGCTTGTAATCCATCACGATGATGTCGGCGGCGGCGCCGGCCTTCAGCACGCCCAGGGTGGCGGGGAAGTACTTCTCGCCGATCTTGGCGTTGTTTTTGAACAGCATATCCGTGACTTCGCACCAGCCCACATTGGGCAGGCAGTTCTGGCTGCGCTGGGAGCACAGGGCCACCTTCAGGGACTCCAGCATGTCGTTGGTATAGGCGTCGGTGCCCATGCCCAGGAGGATGCCCCGTTTGTGCAGTTGGAGCACCGGGCAGATGCCGATGGCGTTGCCCATATTGCTCTCGGGATTGTTCACCACCATGGTGCCGGTCTCCTTGATGATCTCCATTTCGGCGGTGTTCACATGGATGCAGTGGCCCAGAATGGTCTTTTCCCCCAGAATGCCATGGTCCTGCAGGCGCTGCACGGGACGGCGGCCATAGTTCTGCAGGGAGTCATACACATCGTTCATGCCCTCGGACACATGAATGTGGTAGCCGGTGCGGCCATTGTTGGCCTCCACCATGCGGTCAAAGGTCTTGTCGGAGATGGTGAACAGGGCGTGTCCGCCGAACATGGCGGCCAGCATGGGATCCTTGTTCTTCTCACATTCGGTGATGAAGTCGGCGTTCTCCTGAATGGCCTGCAGGCACTTCTCCTCGCCGTCGCGGTCGGAGACCTCATAGCACAGGCAGGAGCGCAGGCCCAGACGCTTGCTCTCCTCGGCAATGGTGTGCAGGGTGCCGGGGATCTCGCCGTAAGAAGCGTGGTGGTCAAAGATGGTGGTGACGCCCTGCTTGATGGAGTCCATGTAGAGGGCGGTGGCGCTGGCGCGGGTGCCGTCCATCATCAGGTGGCGGTCGATGGCCCACCAGGTGCCGTCCAGCACCTCGTAGAAATTGGTGGGGTTGTTGCCCACGATGCTCAGGCCGCGAGCCAGAGCGGAGTAAATGTGGGTGTGGGCGTTGATGAGGGCGGGCATGATGACGCCGCCCTTGGCGTCGATGATCTGCGCATCCGCGTACTTGGCCCGCAGGGCGCTCTCTTCGCCTACTTCCACGATCTTGCTGCCCTCGTAGGCCACAGCGCCGTGCTCATAGTACCCCTTGCCGTCGGGGTCACGGGTGATGAGTTTGCCGTTGGTGACTAAATACATACTTTTTCCTCCTTGCTGTTTTCTTGCTGTTGCTGTTTTACGTCAAGACCTTTCTCCCTATATCGCCGCTGATAATGAAAAATGTTCCAAACCCTCCGGAGAGGATCTGAAACACTCAAGCACAGCGCCGAGTGATAGTTGCAGCCCGTGCGCAAAGCACTTCCTTACAGCTACCAATCTTGATTGTATCCTTATTTTACACGAAAACGCCCCAAAACGCAACAGGAAATTCTGCGAATTTATCTATAAATACCAAAAAATCCGCAGCCGTCCCTATGATTCCCGCCGGATGCCCCGTACACCGCCCAATGCTCCCTGCACCCCTTGTAAAACTCCCTGTCATTGCGAAGCCAGTGCGCACACTGGCTGTGGGGAGCGAACTGAGCGCTGCCGGTGGCAGAGAAAGCGAAGTGAGCGAGTGGCCGCGGTCAAAATTTTAAGCGTCCGCCGTAAGGCAGCGCAAAAATTTTGGGCACCGCAACAGGAACATTCGCCTCCCCCGTCCTCAAGGCCCTCTTGCCTAAAGGGGGGCCAATAATGAAGGGCGGGGAAACCCCCCGCCCTTACGCATCGTATTATTTACTTTGTCCCGAAAATCCGGTCGCCGGCGTCGCCCAGACCAGGGACGATGTAGCCGTTCTCGTTCAGATGGTCGTCCAGCGCGGCGCAGTAGATCTCCACGTCGGGATGGCGGTCATAGATGAACTGCACGCCCTCGGGAGCGGCCACGAGGATCATGAGCTTGATGCTCTTGCAGCCCAGCTCCTTCATCTTGGTGATGGCCATGTCGGCGCTGCCGCCGGTGGCCAGCATGGGGTCAACGATGAGCACGTCCCGCTCGGCAATGTCCTTGGGGTACTTGAGGAAATAGAAGTGAGGCTCCAGAGTTTCTTCGTCACGGTACATGCCGATGTGCGCCACGCGGGCGGAGGGAACGAGAGTGAGGATACCGTCTTCAAAGCCCAGACCTGCACGCAGAATGGGCACGATGGCCATCTTCTTGCCCGCCAGCACCGGTGCCTCGCAGGTGCAGAGGGGAGTTTCGATGGTCTTGGTGGTCATGGGCAGGTCGCGGGTGGCCTCATAGGTCAGCAGCATGGCGATCTCGCCCACCAGTGCGCGGAAATCCTTGACGCTGGTGTTCTTGTCGCGCATCACCGTCAGCTTGTGCTGCACCAGAGGGTGATCCACAATGTGCAAAGTGGGGAATTTGGCGCTCATAAAAGTATCCTCCGTATATATAAAAAATTTATAACAAAATGATGGGGGGATGAAGCGGAAATACTACGAATTCCCACACAAGACGGACGCCTCTGTCCGTCCACCGGCCTTGCACCGCACTCCATACCAGAAACCATGTCATTGCGAGGGCGCAACGCGCCCGTGGCAATCCGTTCCCCTTTGGCTCCGTCACTCCAGCGTGATCTTCAGCCCCTTGGCAAGCCTTTCCCGCTCCGCCTGCGACAGACGCAGATAGGTGGGCACCAAGTCCCGCCCGCTAACGCTCTCGCCCCGACGCGCCATGTCCTCCGCCGCCAGAGCCACGCCCACGGCGGACTGATAGCGGATATTTTCCGGCGCAAGGCGGCAGGGGATGCCGTGGGCGGTCAGGTAGTCGCAGCAGAGCTGCGCCCCGTCGCCCACCGCCAGCTTGGGAGCGGGGTCGCCCGACAGGTCCTCGGCCAGCTCCGCAAGACCGATGGCTCGGTCGGGGCACAGCCGCGTCAAAACGCCGCTTTCGCAGCGGAACAGGGCGTTATACACCTGGCTCCGGCGGGCGTCCATGGCGCAGATGACCGTCCCCTCGAAGGCGCGGGCGTTTTGCGCCATGGCCAGCAGGGTGGACACACCGCAGCAGGGCTTTTCCTTCGCCCAAGCCAGCCCCTTCAGCGCCGACACGCCGATGCGCAGCCCCGTGAAGCTGCCGGGGCCTGCCGCCACGGCCAAAAGGTCTATATCCGGCAGGGAAAGCCCCGCGTTTTGCAGCATCCCGTCCAGCAGCGGCATGAGGGTCACGCTGTGGGTCAGGCCGATGTTCTGATAGGAGGCGGCCAGCACCTTTCCATCCTCCGTTACGGCCACGGACACGCTCTTGGCCGAGGTCTCCAGCGAAAGAGTTTTCACAGTGCATCCCCTCCCGTGATGGTGATGATGCGGGCGTTTTCGCCCTCGGGAGCGCGCTCGATGGTCACATACACCGTGCCCTCCGGCATGGCGTCCGCCACGTTCTCGCTCCATTCCACGGCGCACACGCCGCCCCGCTCCAGATAGTCCTCCCAGCCGATGTCAAACAGGGCGTCGGAGCTTTCCAGCCGGTACATATCAAAGTGAAACAGGGGTATATTGCCCCTGTACTCATTAACAATGGTGAAGGTGGGGCTTGTGACCCGACCCGTGCAGCCGAGGCCGCGGGCAAGACCGCGGGTGAAGGCCGTTTTGCCCATGCCCAGTCCGCCCCGAAAGGCCACCACGCTGCCGGCGGGCAGGGATGCGCCCAGCTTCTGCCCCAGAGCCTCGGTCTGCTCCGCGCTTTTCGTCCGGAAAACCATCCTCTCGCCCTCCTCCGCTTAAATCACTTTATTATAGCACGGAAAAAAACAAAAGAAAAGGGAGAAAGGAGCGTTTACAGAAAAAACTTCTTGTGGTAAACTATACCTTGGTATGGTGTTCGACGAGGACGCAAAATCAGCCGTTTTTCGGAAAGGAGGGTCGTACAGATGCGAAAGATACTGGATTTTTTCACGGGCTGGATCCGGCAGGTGGATCTGGTGCTGCTGGCGCTCTGCACCGGCACGACCCTCTTCGGCTGCCTGATGATCGCCAGCGCCACCCGCTACACCGGCTCCTATAAAAACGTCATCGTGCAGATCGCGGCGCTGGGGCTGGGCATCGTGGCCTACATCCTCATGAGCATGCTGGATCTGAACGAGATCGGCAAGCACTGGAAGTGGCTGCTGGGCGGCAGCCTT
>OMQS01000035.1 GCA_900313295.1 uncultured Eubacteriales bacterium | reverse complement strand
GGATCGCGCTAACCCCGTGAAGGTGGAGATCGACAATGTGACCCTGAAATCCGGCACCCACACCAAGTATTCCGGATTCATCGGCGGCTATGCCTCCGGCGTGGACGTGGTCATCATTCGCAACAGCACCGTGGAAGCGGGCGTTGTCATCGGCGATGACGGCACCTATCCCGAGTGGGCGGAGGAGCTGAAGGGCGATTTCAACTATCCCTGGGGCCCCACCGGCCTGAAGATGAACGACATGATCGGCTCTTTCGGCGGCTGCGTCAACGGCACCATTGAAAACTGCACCAGCGCCGCCAAGGTCTATGGCCGCAACTATGTGGGCGGCATCACGGGCTTCAAGGGTCAGTCCATGGGAGACTGCATCACCCGCAACTGTTCCTTCACCGGCGAAGTGTACGCCAGCGGCAAGTTCGCCGGCGGCATCGTGGGCGGCGGCTATTCCGCCGTTTCCGCACCCAACACCCCCGCCACCACCGTGGAGGCCTGCGTTTTCACCGGTAAGGTCACCGGCGCCACCAATGTGGGCGGCATCTTCGGCGGCGAGGAGCTGCTGAAGCAGTGCTGGAACAACGGCATCGGCTACATCCGCGGCAATTACTCCACCGGCACCATCACCGCTACGGACAAAGACGGCGTCAAGGGCGGTATCATCGGCTACATGAACTCTCTGGATCGCTACAATGTGATCGCAAATAACTATTACCTGAACGGTTCTGCCGACAAGGGGATCGGCTCCGTGAATGAAGTCAATGTGGAAACCAAGAGCGATGAGTATAAGCGCGTAGATGATCCGCTGGGCGCCGACGCCGAAAAGCTGACGGCCGCCTTTACTGCGGACGAGCTGACCAACGGATCCCTCGTTTCCAAGCTCAACGCCGCCGTCATCAGCAGCCCTTGGAAGCAGGGCGAGTCCGCCCCTGTTCTCTCCGGCGAAAAGCGCGTTGTTCGCCTCTCCTGCCCTGATCTGAATACCATGACCGCTTCCAAGATCAAGCAGGGAGGTGCCTTGCAGACCATTCTGAGCAAAAAAGTCACGGTTACTTATTCCGATGCTTCCACGGAGGAGATAATGGTTAAGGACTGCGCTCTTACCGGACTGGATCTGACCAAGACGGGCTACCAGCTTTGCACCATCAGCTATAACGGCTATTCTCTGGTGTTCGGTGTGAATATCGTAACGGGCGGCACCGCTCCCTCTGAGGTGGACACCGTTACCGTTTCCGTTTCCGTGCTGGGTGATACCCTTCACGAGCTGACGGCAGACCGGTGCCACACGCTGGCTGCCGGCAATCTGACCCCCTGGGTCACCGATTTGACCGTTACCCTGGATAAGGGCGCCACCGTGCTGGACGCGCTGGTCAAGGCCTGCTCCGCCCAGGGCATCAAGTTGGGCGTCATGGACAGCAGCTACGGCGGAAAGTATATCAATTCTGTCACTTCTGCCGCCGGCGTTGCCCTCACCGACAGCTCCAACAAGGCTTCCGACGGCAAGAGTTACTGCGGTTGGATGTTCTCCGTGAACGGCACCATGCCCATGACCACCGTGGACGCTACTGCCCTGACGGACGGCGCCAAGCTCTGCCTGTACTTCGAGGATGACTACAGCCTGGCCTATGTGGACAGCGCTGAGAAGGCCATTGACGCCGTCGTCGCCACCGACTGCCGCACCATCAAGGCTGCTGAGGACGCCGTGCGGTATCTCAGCCCCGTGGCCATCAGCCGCATCAGCAACTACGCCAAGCTGCAGGCAGCGCTGAAGGGTCTGGATAAGATCGACCACAAGGGCACCTGGAAGGTCACAACTCCCGCCACCGCTGCCAAGGACGGTCTGGAGGAGCTTATTTGCGACAACTGCGGCCATGTGCTGGACAGCAAGACGATTCCCGCCACCGGCGGCGTCAAGACCGGCGATAAGGGCGTTATGCTCTATGCCGGCCTGAGCGTGGCCGCCCTGCTGGGTCTGGCTATGATTCCCGCCGTCCGCAGAAAGAAGATCTGATCTTTAAGCCAAAAACCATAAAAAACGGGTACATCTGTACCCGTTTTTTATTATAAAAATTATAATGATTGACCAATTAAAGCGCCAAGCCCCACCAGCACGCAGCCCAGCAGGAAAAACAGAACCAGCAGTACGGCGGTGTTGCGCAGCAGCCCGCCCCAGCCCAGCCGCTTCAGATCCAGAAACGGATAGGGGTACAGCAGCCCCGTGTGGCCGATGGGCTTTCCGCCGGAGGCGCGCAGCAGGGAAAAGGCGGCGTACAGAAGGGGCAGCGCCAGCCACCACACGGCGCACAGCAGGGAAAGCCCCGTTTTGTCTGCCAGAAACAGCCACTGCGCCACCGCCAGCAGCGGCGTGAGATAATGCACGCATATATTGCCGAAATTGCCGCCGAAATCCGCAAATTTCAGCCCTTTCCGCTTTTCATAGGGCACTAAAACGAATTGATAGATTAAATGCGTCACCCAGATGCACAGAGCCATGGCGCAGGAGAGCCGCACGTCGGTGAGCGCCGCCCACAGCCGCCCGTCGGGGGCAAAGCCGGCGCAGAACAGCAGCAGCTCATAAACCGTGAGCAGGAGGTTGCTGAGATTCGTGTAAAAGCAGAACATCCCCGCCCGTATGCGCCCGCGGGGGATGAGCTGGGAGTGCAGCAGCAGGCCGGCGGTGTTCATCAGGAACAGAAACAGCGCCGAAAGCCGGAGAGGGGTCATTGCGTTTCCTCCTTCATATCCGATAGGTGGAGCAGTCTATTTTGCCGCCGGCGATGGTGACGACGCCGTAGGTGCAGGGGACGCCGCGCCCCACGGAGCCTGGATTCATGACCCACAGGGAGCCGTCGTAGTCCACCAGCGGCCGGTGGGTGTGGCCAAAGAGCAAAATCTGCGCGCCCATCTCGCGGGCGGCGTAAACGGCTGACAAGGTGCTTGCCTTCATATTCCTTGTGTGCCCGTGCATCATGAGGATGCGCACTCCGCCGTATTCCGTGAGCACCTCCGGCGCATCCACGGAGCCCCAGTCGCAGTTGCCCGGCACGGTCTGCATGGGGACGGACGGAAAGCGCCGCTGCAGTGCCTCGGCGTCGCGCCGGCAGTCCCCCAGATGCAGAATAACATTGGGATCCGTCAGCTCCACGCAGCGAACCATATTTTCCACATTTCCGTGGGAATCCGATAAAACCAAGATCCGCATACAGAACCTCTTTATATCATAGTATACCCGAATTATAGCAGGATGCAGTTGAAAATTCAACGATTTACGGCTACAATAAAGGGAAAAGGGGGCGCTGCTATGTATGAGAGCATCGTGAAAATAGATCTCCACGGGAAAAACGCCTATCAGGCACGCGTTGCGCTGGAGGCCGCCCTGCGCCGAGCCAGGGGCGGCACCTACCGCATCCGCTGCATCCACGGCTGCCACGGCGGCACGGCGCTGCGGGACATGATCCGCACGGAGTACGCCCGCCACCCGCGGATCCTGCGGCTGGAAACCAGCGCCGACGGCGGCACGACCGATCTGGTGCTGCGGGAGCTGTAAGCTGTGGGAGTGATAAGGAGAACGATATGGAACGAAACACATTGATCATTGCCCAGATCCAGATGCAGGTGGCGCGGGACAAGGGGGCGAATATCGCCCACGCCGAGCGCCTGATCCGCGAGGCGGCGCAGCGGGAGGCGGAGCTGGTGATGCTGCCGGAGATGTTCTGCTGTCCCTATGAAAACAGCGCTTTCCGCCCCTATGGCGAGGCTGTGGGCGGCGAAGCGCAGAAGGCGCTGGCGGCTCTCGCGCGGGAGCTTGGCGTCTGGATTGTCGGTGGCTCTTTGCCGGAGCTGGAGGGGGCGCGGGTGTATAACACATCTTTTGTTTATGACAGCGCCGGCCAGCAGGTGGCAAGGCACCGGAAGATGCACCTTTTTGACATCAGCGTGGAGGGCGGCCAAAGCTTTCGGGAGTCCGACACCCTCACCTCGGGGCACGACGTCACCGTCTTTGATACCCCGTGGGGGAAGATGGGGCTTTGCATCTGCTTTGACTTGCGGTTCGAGGAGCTGGCAAGGGTGATGGCTTTACAGGGCGCGAGAGTGCTGCTTGTGCCGGCGGCCTTCAACATGACCACCGGCCCTGCCCACTGGGAGCTGCTGTTTCGTCAGCGGGCGGTGGACAACCAGCTCTACACCGTGGGCACGTCCCCAGCACGAAACGAAAAGGAGACCTATGTGGCGTGGGGACACTCCATCGTCTGCGATCCCTGGGGGAGCGTCCTGCACCAATGCGGGGCGGGGGAGGAGGTGGCCGTCACGGCGCTTGACCTCACCCGCATAGAGTCGGTGCGGCGGCAGCTGCCCATTCTCTCGGCGCGGCGTGAAGATGTCTATTCCGTGGGGCAAAAGTGAGGAAAAGTCTGTGGTATTTATCTCTTGCGGCATTTTTTAGCCCATGTTATAATTAAAAAAATTTAAATTTGCAAAGGAGGAACTGCAAATGATGAAATATACGGACATGACCGCCCAGCAGCGCAAGGCGGAGTATGCCGCCGTGCTGGCGGAGTATGAAAAGCAGAAGGCGCTGGGGCTGAAGCTGAACATGGCGCGGGGCAAGCCCGGGCGGGAGCAGCTGGACATGGTCACGGATCTGTGCAATATTCTGGTGAAGCCCGAGGACTTTATCTCCGACGGCATCGATAGCCGCAACTACGGCAATGTGGACGGCCTGCCCGCCGCCAAGGCGCTGTTTGCCGACATTCTGGGCTGCAAGCCGGAGCAGTGCTTCGTGGGCGGCAACGCCAGCCTCCAGCTCATGTATGACACCGTGGCCAAGGCCTATTCCAACGGCCTGCTCCACTCCGAAAAGCCCTGGAGCAAGCTGGAGAAGGTGAAGTGGCTGTGCCCCGCCCCCGGCTACGACCGCCACTTCAAGGTAACGCAGTCCTTCGGCGCGGAGCTTATCACCGTCCCCATGACGGAAAACGGCCCCGACATGGACGTGGTGGAGGAGCTTATCAAGGATCCCGCCGTGAAGGGCATGTGGAACGTGCCCAAGTACTCCAACCCCGACGGCATCATTTATTCCGATGAGACCATTCGCCGCATCGCCGCCATGAAGCCGGCGGCGCCGGACTTCATGCTCATGTGGGATAACGCCTACTGCATCCATGAGTTCGACGGCGAGTTTGTCCCCTTTGCGGACATCCTCTCCCTCTGCGCCGAAAACGGCAACGCCGACATGGTGTATGAGTTCGCCTCCACCAGCAAGGTGACCTTCCCCGGCGCAGGCGTGGCCGTCATGGCCACCAGCGAGGCAAACCTCGCCTATCTCATGCCCCTTATCAATATCCAGACCATCGGCTTTGACAAGATCAACCAGCTGCGCCATGTGAAGTATTTGCAGGATAAGGAGCACACGCTGGCGCTGATGCAGCGTCACGCCGCCATTCTGCGGCCCAAGTTCCACGCCGTGCTGGATGCGCTGGATCGGGAGATCGCGCCTCTGGGCATCGGCGAGTGGAAGCGCCCCAAGGGCGGCTACTTCGTGTCCTATAACGCCATGTCCGGCACCGCAAAGCGCGCTCTGGCGCTGTGCAAGGAGGCGGGCGTCACCATGACCGGCGCCGGCGCCACCTTCCCCTATGGCGTGGATCCGGAGGACAGCAACATCCGTATCGCCCCCTCGCTGCCCCCCGTGGAGGAGCTGCAGCAGGCCATCGCCGTCTTCTGCGTCTGCGTGAAGCTGGCCGCTTTGGAGAAGCTGGGCGTATGAGATGGCTGGCGGCATCCGACCTCCACGGCAGCGCCGCGGCCTGCCGCCGTGTGCTGGAGGCTTTCGAGCGGGAAAAAGCGGACAAGCTCCTGCTGCTGGGCGACCTGCTGTACCACGGCCCCCGCAACCCATTGCCGGAGGGGCACGACCCCAAGGAGTGCATCCGCCTGCTGAACGGGTATCGGGATCACATTGCCGCGGTGCGGGGCAACTGCGAGGCGGCAGTGGATCAGATGGTGCTGCAGTTTCCCGTGCTGGCGGACTACATGCTGCTGCAGCTGGGGGAGAAGCTGGTCTTCGCCACCCACGGCGACGTGTATAACCCCGAGAATCTGCCCCCCTTGGCCAAGGGCGGCATCCTGCTGACAGGCCACACCCATGTGCCGGCCTGCGATGTCTATCCGGACTTCGTGTACCTGAATCCCGGCTCCGTGTCCCTGCCCAAGGACGAGCAGAAGCGTAGGGGCTACATCCTGCTGGATGACACCGGTGCGGTATTTAAGGAGCTGGACGGCACGGAGTATCATCGGTACATGTTCTAAATAGCAAAAAACAGCGGAGCGTGTCGGCTCCGCTGTTTTTTTATTCATTTCAGTAATTTGATCTGTCGGTCATAATCCGGCAGGTACTGCCGCACCAGAGTGTAAAACTCCGATCCGTGATTTTTGTGGCGGATGTGCGCCAGCTCATGCACCACCACGGCCTCGATGGCCTCCGGCGGGTATTCCATGAGATACAGGGAAAAGCACAGGCTGTTTTTCCCGCTGCAGCTGCCAAAGCGGGTGCGGGCGGAGGTGATCTTCAGTCCCGTGGGCGTGACGCCCATTTCCTGCGCCCAGTGGCGCACCATGTCCGGCAGCTGCGCCTTGGCCTGTCGCCGCAGAGCCTCCTGCTCCTCCGGAGAGCGGGGCGGATGGGCGGAGAGCCGCTCTCGCTGCCGCGCAAGCTGGCAGCTCAGCCAGTCCTCATGCGCCAGCACAAAGTGGCGGATGTCCGCCTCGGCGGCATACAGCGGCGCCCGCACCACCACCTGCGCCTCCCGCGTCACCTGCAGCGCAATAGTGCGCCGGCGGGAGCGGAGCACAGTGTACTCTATCATGGCTCCACCCATGTGAAACGGGGGCCTGTATAGTTTTCCCGCTTTACAACTTCTTGCCACATGGCGGCGGGGCGCACCCAGCAGCCCTTTTCGCCGTAAAGCGCCTGATACACAACCATTTCCTCTCCTGTTTCGCTGTGGTGGGCGGTGAACAGCACCCGATATAAATTTCCCTTGAAGTGGCGGTACACGCCGGCCTTGATTGTTTCCATTCTGCATCGCTCCTTTGCCGGAAAGTATAGCATATTCCCTTTCAAAATGCAAAAAAATGTGGTATACTGGCGGCAACAAAAAAGAGGGGGAATGCGCCGTGAAAAACACGACCCTGTGCTACCTGCTGCAAGGGGACGAGGTGCTGCTGCTGCACCGGATCAAAAAGAAAAATGATTTGAACCACGACAAGTGGATCGGCATCGGCGGCAAGTTTGAGGAGGGGGAAAGCCCCGAGGAGTGCCTGCTGCGGGAGGCCTGGGAGGAGACCGGCCTCATTCTCACGGATTATGATTATCGAGGTATCGTTACCTTCGTTTCCGACGAGTGGGAGGGGGAGTATATGCACCTCTACACCGCCACCGGCTGGACGGGCACGCTGAAGGAGTGCGACGAGGGCGTGCTGGAGTGGGTCGGCTGGGAAAAAATGAAATCGCTGCCCCAGTGGGAGGGGGATAAGATATTCCTGCGGCTGCTGGAGGAGAAAGCACCGTTCTTCTCTCTGAAGCTGTGCTATAAGGGCGACCGACTGACCTTCGCGGCGCTAAATGGGAAGGAGCTTGCGCTATGAACGTCCTTGTCAGCGCCTGTCTGCTGGGCGTTTCCTGCCGCTATGACGGGAGGAGTAAAGGCCATCCACTTGCCGGAGAGCTGCTGAAAAAACACACGGCCATTCCAGTCTGTCCGGAGATATTGGGCGGGCTGTCCACGCCCCGCGCGCCTTCGGAGCGGCGGGGGAGCGGCGTTGTCACCAAGGACGGTGCCGATGTCACCGAGCAGTACCGGAAAGGGGCGCAGGAGGTGCTGCGGTTGGCGCGGCTCTACGGCTGCACCGCCGCCGTTTTGAAGGAGCGAAGCCCCGCCTGCGGCTCCGGAGAAATTTACGACGGAACGTTTACCCACACGGTGGTGGACGGGTTCGGCGTGGCGGCGGAGCTGCTGGCTGAAAACGGCATTCGGGTGCTGGGGGAGAGCGAGCTGGAGGCATTTTTGCGGGAATAACTTATAGGCTATTTAGGAAATTATATAGGCTGCTATATAGGCCGCTATATAGGAAAACGGACGGGCACAGTTGGCGCTCGTCCGTTTTTCCGGTATGAGAAAGGTAAATCAATACAGCGAATTTAAGAGAGGAGGAGTTTGTCGTCGTTGGCCTCTGTGCCGCTGGCCTTGCTGAACAGGGTGAGCAGGTCGGTGACGGTGAGCTTCTTTTTCTCCTCGCCGGAGATGTCCAGCACAATGTGGCCGGCATCCATCATGATGAGACGGTTGCCGTGGGCAATGGCGTCCTTCATGTTGTGGGTGATCATCAGCGTTGTCAGATGATTTTCCTCCACGATCCGGTCACTCAGCTCCAGAACCTTGGCGGCCGTGCGGGGATCCAGAGCGGCGGTATGCTCGTCCAGAAGCAGGAGCTTGGGCTTCTGCATGGCCGCCATCAGAAGCGTCAGCGCCTGACGCTGGCCGCCGGAGAGCAGGCCGACCTTCGCCTTCATCCGGTCCTCCAGACCCAGATCCAGTTCCTTGAGCCGCCGGAAATACTCCTGCTGCTCCTGCTGGGTGATGCCCCATTTCAGACCGCGATGCTGGCCTCTGCGGGCGGCCAGAGCCAGATTTTCCTGAATCTGCATGGTGGGCGCGGTGCCCATCATGGGATCCTGGAACACACGACCCAGCAGCGCCGCCCGCTTGTATTCGGGCAGCCTGGTCACGTCTATTCCGTCAATGAGAATGGAGCCGCTGTCCACGGTGAAGGTGCCTGCAATGGCATTGAGCATGGTGGATTTTCCGGCGCCGTTGCCGCCGATGACGGTGACAAAATCACCCTCGTGCAGGGTCAGACTCAGGTTATCCAGCGCGGTTTTTTCATGCACGGTGCCGGGGAAGAAGGTCTTGGAAATATTCCGCAGCTCAAGCATGGTGCACGCCTCCTTTCTTATGGATCAGCTTGCCCTTCCAGTAGGGCACGGAGAGGAAAACGGCCACGATCAGGGCGGAGATCAGCTTCAGATCGTTGGTGTTCAGGCCAAGCTGCAGCACGATCTGCAGCACGAAGAAATAGATCACGGCGCCCAGCGCCACGGCAAACATTTTCAGACCGAAGTTGCGGAAGATCTTGCCGAAGGTCACTTCACTGATGATGACGGCTGCCAGACCGATGACGATGGCGCCGCGCCCCATGCCCACGTCGGCTGCGCCCTGGAACTGCGCCAGCAGGCCGCCGGACAGAGCCACCAGACCGTTGGAGAGCATAAGCCCCAGCACGATGTTGGCGTTGGTGTTGATGCCCTGCGCCCGAGCCATGTTGGCGTTGGCGCCGGTGGCGCGGACGGAACAGCCACGCTCCGTGCCGAAGAACCAGTACAGGGCGATGACCACGATCACAACGATGATGAGCAGCAGGGGCAGGGGATTATTCAGAGCCAGCTCCCGCACATAGCGCTGGGAAACGGCCAGCTGGTACTTATCCACGCCTACGGCCTGGTTCGCCTTGCCGCCCATGATCCGCAGGTTCACGGAGTACAGAGCCAGCTGCGTCAGAATGCCGGCCAGAATGGCGGGGATGCCGCACTTGGTATGGAACAGGCCGGTGACGAGCCCAGCCAACAGGCCGGAGGCGAAGGCACACAGCAGCGCCAGCCAGCAGTTCATGCCGCCGCGGATCAGCATTACGGCCACGGCGCCGCCGGTGGCGATGGAGCCGTCCACGGTCAGATCGGCTACGTCCAGCACGCGGAAGGTGATGTAGACGCCGATGGCCATTATGCCCCAGATGAGTCCCTGCGCCGCCGCACCGGGCAGCGCATTGAGCAGTGAAGTCAGGAAAGCCATTTTCTATTCTCCTCAAACGGCTGCCTTGTTACGGGCAGCTCGGTGTCACGAGGGAGGGGACAGAAGTTCCCTCCCGATGTTGTCAGCTTACTCGGTGGCCAGAGCGGTGTAATCAGAGGGAATGGTGATGCCCAGCTTCTGGCAGTTGGCCATGTTGGCCTGCTTGGTCACAGAGGGGGCGAACTGGATGGGCATGGTGGAAACATCGGCCTCGCCCGTGAGGATCTTGGCGGCCATCTGGCCGGTGATCTTGCCCAGCTCGTAGTAGTCGATGGAGAGGGTGGCCACGCCGCAGCCTTTGCAGAGACCGGACTCACCGGCGATGACGGGGGTGTTGGAGGCCAGAACTACGTTGGCGATGGCTTCGGTGTTGGAAGCGGCGGTGTTGTCGGTGGGGATGAAGAGCACGTCGGACGCGTCACACGCCTTCTGGGTGACGGAGGAAACGTCGTTGCTGTCGGTGAAGGCGAACTCGGTGCAGGTGATGCCGGCGTTGGAGAGCAGCTTCGTCACCTCATCGACCTGGTATTTGCTGTTGGGCTCGCTGGAGCAGAAGAGCATACCCACCTTCTTGGCGTTGGGGAACAGCTCCTGCAGCATGGCGACCTGCTGATCCAGAGGTGCCAGATCGGAGGTGCCGGAGATGTTGCCGCCCACGGTGCCTGTCCAGTCGGCGATCTCCAGAGCGGTGGCGTAGTCGGTGACGGAGGTACCCAGGATAGGCACGGTGCTGGTGGCGGAGGCGGCGGCCTGCAGAGCCGGCGTGGCATTGGCCATGATGAGGTCTACGTTGTCGGCCAGGAAGCCGTTGACAATGGTGCCGCAGGTGTTGGAATCGCCGGAGGCGTTCTTCACAACAACGTTCACCTTGTCGCCCAGTGCTTCCTTCAGCGCGTCGGTAAAGCCCTTGGTGGCGGCATCCAGTGCCTCATGCTGCACCAGCTGCACAACGCCTACGGTATAGGTCTTTTCGCCGGAATCGTCTTTTTTGTCGCTGCTGCCGCAGGCTACAAGGGAAAGAGCCATTGCCAGCGCAAGGATCAGTGTCAGTAACTTTTTCATGGTGTTTTTCTCCTTTGCTGTGTATTGTTTTTTGTTTTTGTATAAAAAAGAGGGCGCTCTGTCCGGAAACAGAGCGCCCTCTTCTTAACGGGAAAAGAACGGAAACTCTATTGTGATACGGACGGCTTTATGCATTTGTTGCAGCAAAAATAACCCGCAAAATAGCGAGCCATAAAGCCGTAATAGTAGCCCCGACGGGAGAGGATGGAATTGGAACGAGAAACGGTACGCATATCGGGGCTCCTTTCTGCCGTCTGGCGGCGATTTGTTTTGATGGACATACTATAGAACTTTAAACCTCTAAAGTCAACGGTCATATTGCACAACATTACAACATTTTTTTGGTAAATTTGTATGCAAGAATCTACTTTCTGCGGAGGGCAGAAGGAGAATTGAATTTCCACAGCCGCCGAAGCAGGCTCCCGCGGGGCAAACAGGTGCTTGGGCGGCGAGCAAAAAAGCGGAGACAGACGCCTCCGCTTTCCCGTTATTCTTCTCCAAACAGCTCCTCAAACTGCCGGCGGCCGTAAGCCTGCATCCGGCGGCACAGCTCGTCATACCGCGCCAGAAGCTGCGCTCCTTCCTCCGTGAGCACGGCACCGCCGCCGCCTTTGCCGCCGGTAGAGGAGTGCAGCAGCTTGAGGCCCAGCTCCCTTTCGGCGCTGCGCAGCATCGTCCACGCCTTGGAATACGCCATGTTCATGCTTAGCGCGGCTGCCCGCAGGGAATGCAGCTCCTGCACCCTGTGCAGCAGCTGGGCGACCCCGGGGCCGAAAACCTTATTATCCTCCACATAAAAACGGAGGGTCATTTTCAGATTCATAGTATTCATAGGTTCATTTTACCAGCATTCTGAAAAATGTCAATGGAGCAGAGGGCTGCCCACACAAATAGTTTTTTCAGGGGCGGTCTGTGTTATCCAATAAACACACTTTTTGTTAGGATGGCTAAATTTTTTTGTAAAATTAGTGGAGAAAGACAGTGGATTCTTATGTTTTCCTGTGGTATAATGCAGATACTGAAATAATGGGAGGATGTTTATTTCAAACGATTCCCGTATTAATTTTATGAAAAGGAGAAATAATTATGGCCATTGATCTGAGCAAGTATGGTATTTCCGGCACCACGGAGATCGTGCACAATCCGTCTTATGACGCGCTGTTTGCAGAGGAGACCAAGGCTGAGCTGACGGGCTATGAGGTCGGTCAGGTTACTGAGCTGGGCGCCGTGAACGTGATGACCGGCATCTACACCGGCCGCTCTCCCAAGGACAAGTACATTGTCATGGACGAAAACTCCAAGGACACCGTGTGGTGGACCAGCGAGGGATATAAAAACGACAACCACCCCATGAGCGAGGACGTCTGGGCGCAGGTGAAGAAGCTGGCCGTCAGCGAGCTGTGCAACAAGCGCCTGTTCGTGGTGGACGCTTTCTGCGGCGCCAACAAGGACACCCGCATGGCCGTGCGCTTCATCGTGGAGGTGGCCTGGCAGGCACACTTTATTAAGAATATGTTCATCCAGCCCTCCGAGGAGGAACTGGCGAACTTCGAGCCGGACTTTATGGTGTATAACGCCTCCAAGGCCAAGGTGGAAAATTACAAGGAGCTGGGTCTCAACTCCGAGACCTGCGTGGCCTTCAACATCACCTCCCGCGAGCAGGTCATCATCAACACCTGGTACGGCGGCGAGATGAAGAAGGGCATGTTCTCCATGATGAACTACTACCTGCCTCTCAAGGGCAT
>OMQS01000018.1 GCA_900313295.1 uncultured Eubacteriales bacterium | reverse complement strand
CTCGCCGGAGAGGATGCGCAGAATGCGGTCTATCTCCTTTTCCTCCCGTGCCTGCAATTCCTTCAGCTCGTTGTTGGCCTGCACCACGCCCATTGGCTCCACGAAAAGCGTCGCTCCCGAGGCGGAGATGTCGTGGACGAGGCCGGGGATGCTCCCCTTGCACTCCGCCTTCACCGGCACCACGAACCGCCCGTCCCGCTGGGTGATGAGCGCCTCCTGCAGGATCTTGGCGTAGGAGGGGGAGGAGATAATGCGCTGCAAAATTTGCCGCCCCTTGCTGGAGGCCAGCCGCATTTTGCGCCGGATGTCGGCAAGCTCGGGGCTGGCGCTGTCGGCAATGGTCTCCTCGTCCAGAATTGCCCCGTGAATTTTATCCTCCAAAAATTTATTGGTATGCAGGGCGGAAAACAGGTGATCCAGCACGGTTTTCTCCCCCTGCCGATCCTTGTCGTACTCCGATACCCGTCTGGAGGCCGTCAGCAGGTCTGCCACGTCCAGCAGCTCGCGGGTGTTCAGCACGCCGCCGTGGTCGGCGCGGTTCAGCGCCCGCGACACGTCCTTCACGCCCGAAAAGCTGGGGCTGCCCATAAGCCCCAGCCGCTCCCGCGCGCTCTGGGTTTCCGCCTGCAAATGCAGCGCCTCCTCCAGGTCGCACACCGGCATAAGGCTGCGGCATTTTTCCTTGGCCGCATCGCTCACCGCCAGCGCCGCCAGCATGGAAAGCACCGCCGGCAGCTCCAGCGTCCGTATAGATTTTTCAAATAATGTATTCATGTATATCCCTCTCTCAGGAACGAAATATGTTTTAATATTCCAATAGAATTTCAAAAAAATGCCGCCTGCGGCGCACCTCTTGCTAAAATCCCTGTCATTGCGAGCCGGTGCGCACACCGGTGTGGCAATCCGTAATACCCCTCACGCCCTATAGGCACTTTGCCGTTTCATATAAGTACCGCTTTATAATACCCCAGCGTGCGGAAGTTCCGCTCCAGCTGCGCCGCCGCGAAGGCCTCCGCCGCCCGATCCAGCAGCTTCAGGTCGTCCTCCGGCAGAGAGAAGGCATAGAGCTTCTTGTCAGGCCCCTGCAAAATGTGCCGCAGCGCCGCCAGCGCCGCCTCCGACAGGGGCACGTCCTGCCCGCTGTGGCCGCATTTGCGGCAGTGCACCACGCCCTGCACCACGTCCAGCACCGGCTGCTCCGGCGTTTCCGCGCCGCACACGGCGCACCCGTCCGCCATAGGCTCGAAGCCCGCCAGCGCCAGCAGCCGAAATGTAAAGGCCGGCTTCACGGCCGTCGGCGGCTTTTTCAGCGCCGCCAGGGCGTACAGTCCGTTGAGCAGCAGCCGCAGCAGTTCCGGCGCCGGCGTATCCTCACCGGCCACAAATTCCGTCAGCTCGCTCAGATACGCCGCCAGCGACAGGCGCACCAAGTCCGTCTGCAGCCCCGCAAATAATTCCATAGGGTCGGCGGCGCTCAGATAGTACCACTCCCCCCGCTTATACAGCGTCATTTCCGACCAGGCAAACAGCTGGCTGGCCGCCGCCAGACGGCTGTTTTTCTGCCGCGCGCCTCGGGCGATGACGGATATTCTCCCCAGCTCCGCCGTGAGCACGGTGAGGATCTTGTCGCTCTCCTTGGTGTCCGTCACCCGCAGAACAAGGCCACCCACCACGGTTTTCACTTGCTGGACTGCCATTCGTCCTCCTCCTTGCAGGAGCGGTAGAGCACATAAAACTCCGGCGCCCCCGTCTCAAAAAACAAATTCCAATAGTCCTCCATGCCTGCCACCTCCCTTTGGAGATAGCATGCCGAAGCGAGCGTCGCTTTACCCGTGGAAAGAACTGGATGCCAATTTTTATCAAAGTAAAAATCCGTAGGGCGGCACCCATGTATGCCGCCACCCGATAAACGCATGATCCCCCATGCCCTGCGTAGGGGCGGGGTTCTACCCCGCCCGCCTGTACCGCACCCCCATCCCCCGTGTAGGGGGCGGCGTCCTCGACGCCCCGCATACGCCGCACCTCCAACCCTGTCATTGCGAGGGGCGCAGCGACGCGGCAATCCGTAATACCCCTGCACCGCATCCGTAGGGCGGGGTGCCCTCACCCCGCCGCCTGACAACCGCCGCACTCCCAATTCCTGCGTAGGGGCGGATGCTTCTGTCCTCCCGCCGCCGGTTCAGTTCTCGTCATACCCCTGGCTTCGGATAAAGTTCACATTATCTCTCCAGTTTTCCTTCACCTTCACCCAGGTCTCCATGTACACCTTCGTGCCCATGAATTTCTCAATGTCCCGCCGCGCCAGAGAGCTGATGCGCTTGATCATCTCGCCGCCCTTGCCGATGATGATGCCCTTGTGGCTGGCCTTTTCGCAGTAAATGGTCACGTCCAGATCAATGATGCCGTCCTCCCGCTCGGAGAATCGCGTCACCTCCACCGCCGTGCCGTGGGGGATCTCCTTGTCCAGACACAGCAGCATCTTCTCCCGCACCGTCTCGGCGCAGACCTGGCTGTCCGGCTGGTCGGTGGTCATGCCGTCGGGGAAGAGCTGCGGCCCCTCCTGAGCGTAGCCTGCCAGCAGCCCCATCAGCTCCTCCAGCCCGTCGCCGGTGCGTGCAGAGATGGGCACGATGGCAGCGAAATTCGGATAAGCCTCGCTGTAGGCGGCAATGACCGCCAGCAGGTCGTCCTTTTTGGCCACGGTGTCGATCTTATTGATGCAGAGAATGCACGGCAGCTTCTCCTCCCGGATGCGCTCCAGCAATATTTTCTCCGGCTCGCCCACGTGGGCGATAGGCTCCACCAGCAGCACCGCGCACTCCACGTCCGCCAGACTCTCCCGCACGACTTTCACCATGTAGTCCCCCAGTCGGGAGCGGGGCTTGTGCAGACCCGGTGTGTCCAGCAGCACATACTGGGTGTCCCCCCGGTTCACCACGCCGTAAATGCGGTTTCTCGTGGTCTGGGGCTTATTGGACACAATGGCGATCTTCTCCCCCACCAGGGCGTTGGTCAGGCTGGACTTGCCCACATTGGGCCGTCCGCACACGGTGATCATAGCGGTTTTTGTAATGTTACTCATAGGTGATCCTCAACTTTCGTTAAAACTGGCGAAAAATCTTCGATTTTTCTGCCAAAAGCCTCCCAGTCTGCTGCGCGCATAATTTTTGCGCGGGGCGCAGAAATTCCACACTGGCAGCCTGAGCGGTATTTTCTCTCACGCGCATGCCGCGCGAGAAAATGATCTCCATTTTTCGCGTCTGCGGACGCGAACTCTGCGAGGCTTTCTCTGCATATATCAACCCAGCTTGTCCCCGTTTTTGACCTGCTTGTCCGGCGTAATGAGAACCACGCCGCCCTCGCTGTAGGTGCCCAGCACCAGCACCTCCGACATAAAGTTTGCGATCTGCCGCGGCGGAAAATTCACCACCGCCAGCACCTGCTTGCCCACCAGCTCCTCGGGCTTGTAGTGCTCCGTGATCTGCGCCGAAGACCGCTTCAGCCCGATCTCCCCGCCCAGATCCACCATTAGCTGATAGGCCGGCTTTCTGGCCTTTTCAAAGACCTTCGCTTCCGTGATGGTGCCCACCCGAATGTCCAGCTTCATGAAATCATCAAACGTCGCCATAAAACAGCCTCCTTTTTAAGCCTCATCAGCTCATTCTGTAATGTCCCACGATGTCGTCGTGCCGCTCCAGAATATCCTCCTCGCATACAGCGCCGCCGCCGGAATAATGGCCGCCAGAGATAGGAGAACGATGGTTTTCTTCTTCATGGCTCCGTCCTTTCTGCCCCGTCCTTTTTGCAGGCTTCCGTTGCCGGTGCGGCGCCTGCGCTCTTATCTTTCCAGCCCGAGAAGCGCCATGATGGCCTCCTCGCGCCCGCGCATCTGCTTTTTCATCTCGCCCTCGTCCAGATGGTCGTACCCCAGCAGGTGCAGCATCGAGTGGGTCACGAGATACGCCAGCTCCCGCTGCCGCGAGTGCCCGTACTCCTCGGCCTGCGCCGCCACGCGCTCCATGGAGAGCACCATGTCCCCCAGAGGGATCAGTCCCGTTCCGGGGTCTGCGTCCTCTGCTGCGGGCAGCTCCTCCGGCGTCAGGTCAAACTCCGGAAAGCTCAGCACGTCCGTGGGCCTGTCCACATTCCGCATGTCCAGATTGATCCGGTGGATGCCCTCGTCGTCCGTTAAAAGCACGTCCACCTCGCACGGAAGCGTCATGCCCTCTGCCGCCAGCGCCGTGCGGATCGTCCGGCGGATGAGGGCGCAGGTGCGCTTGTCCGCCGCCCCCTCTATGTCGGCGGTGATGGGGATATAGTGGGTCTTTCTCATTTCTTTTTCTTCTCCTCAAATTTGGCGTAGGCCTCGATGATCCGCTGCACCATGATGTGCCGCACCACGTCGTTCTGGGTGAGCCGGCAAATGCCCACGCCCTCCACGCCGTCCAGCACCTTCATTGCCTCCTTCAGCCCGCTGGGCTTGCCTTCCGGCAGGTCGATCTGGGTCACGTCGCCGGTGATGACCACCTTGGAGCCGAAGCCCATTCTGGTCAGGAACATTTTCATCTGCTCCCGACTGGTGTTCTGCGCCTCGTCCAGAATGATGAAGCTGTCGTCCAGCGTCCGCCCCCGCATGTAGGCCAGCGGCGCCACCTCGATGTTGCCCTTTTCCAGATATTTCTGATACGTTTCCGCCCCCAGCATGTCAAACAGGGCGTCATACAGCGGCCGCAGGTAAGGATCCACCTTGCTCTGCAGGTCGCCGGGCAGAAAGCCCAGCCGCTCGCCGGCCTCCACCGCCGGACGGGTGAGGATGATGCGGCTCACTTCCTTTTCCCGGAAGGCCGCCACCGCCGCCGCCACGGCCAGATACGTCTTGCCCGTACCTGCCGGCCCCACGCCGATGGTCACGGGCTTTTGCTGAATGGTTTTTATGTAGTCCTTCTGGCCGATGGTCTTGGGCTTGATGGGGCGCCCCTTGGCGCTGATGCAGATGACGTCCCTGGTCAGCTCGTCAATGCGGTCGGACTGGCCGCTGCGGCACAGGCCGATAACGTAGCGCACGTGCTGCTCCCCCACGTTTTCCCCCTTGGAGATAAGGCGCAGCAGCGCCTCGATGGCCTTGGCCGCCAGCATAGTGTCCTCCGGCTCGCCGTTGATGATGAGCTGCTCCTCACGGTTCACTACGGTCACATGAAATTCGTTTTCCAGCAGACGGATGTTCTCGTCAAACGAGCCAAAAAGGCTCACCGCCTCCTCCATACGCTCCAGACTGATGCGCTGCTCCATGGGTCTCCTCCTCAGTTCGATTCCTCCGCCTGCTGCACCTGCACGGGCTTGCCTATCTGCTCCAGACACTCGGCCTGCAGCACCACCAGCAGAAAGTCCCCCTCCACGGCGGCGGAAAACTTCGTCTCCGTTATGGCGCTGCTCTCGTCCAGCTGCGCCTTGAGCTGCTGCAGCAGGAGGTTCTCCCCCTCCTTCTGCGCCTCCTCGCGGCTGCGGCGGAGGGTCTGCCCCTCATAGGCCGTCACCGTTTCCTTCACCAGCGTCACGGGCAGCCGCAGCCCCACCGGCAGCGACAGCGGATGATAATATGTTATTTTATCACAGTTTGCGCCGCTTATGCTACCCCTGCCCCACAATTTTATTCTTTTTTTGCCAAAGTCAATGGAAATGGCCGTCCGTTCCTGCTTTTCCCCGCTTTTCTCCGTGATCTCCAGCGGCACGGATACGGATAATTCGTACCACGTCCGCGCCTCCACCGTGCCGAGGCTGTGGGTCGTGTAGGTGCGCTGATCCCGCGTTTCGTAGATCCCCGTCACCAGCAGCTGCCCCTCCGTCACGGTGCTGCCTGCGGCTACCAGCGCCTTTCCGTTCAGTGCCCGCACCTGCGTCACCAGCCCGTCGCGGGTGGCCACGATGTTCCACACGCCGTCCTCCTGAGCGATCTCCGGCGGCCGCTGCCGCTCCACCACCTGCACATAGGCCACGCACCCCTTCACGTTCACCGTCAGCCACGACACATCGTGCAGCTCCAGCAGCACATGGTTGCGCATGTCCTCCTGATCAATGTGCATGCCCTGTGAGCCGATGGTGATGCCGTAGTTTTCCAGCGCCCGCAGCACCGTTTCCGTGGGCACGTTCTCGTTGCCGCTGACCCGAAATTCCCATATGAATAAGTTCCCGCCGAACAGCAGCAGCCAGAAGACCGCCAGCCCCGCCAAAAGCACATACCGCCGCCTGAACCGCGCCCACAGCAGCGGCACCCCCCGCCGGCTCATCACGGTGATCTCCGCCCCCGTCTGCTCGGCGATCTCCCGCAGCAGCGCCTCCTGCCGCAGCAGCATCCGCAGCCGCAGGCATATCTCCGACTCCCATGTCAGGTCCCAGAACACGATGCCCCTTGCCCCCAGCAGGTTCAGCACCCGCTCCGGACAGGCACACTGGATCTCCACCCACTCGCTGCCCTGCAAATAATGTACCGCACGCTTATACATAGCTCACTCCATCAGCTCCACCTGTTTGATGCGTCCCGTCAGCCGCAGCTCTTCCGCCGTCATGGCCGCTAATTGCAGCTCCGTTCCCGTAATGCGCACCGTCAGGCTGCCGCCGGCCACCGCCACCTCCTCCGTGCTGTAGGAGATCACGCCCCTGTGACCGGACAAATAGATCTGCCGGTTGCCGTATAGCTCCATCTGCGGCACCCCCGCCGCCACCTCCGGAGGCAGATCCAGCCGCTCCACGGCCTCCTGCCCCACCTGCGCCAGCTTCCGCTTCCCCATGCTGCACCCCCACTTTCAAAATGTCCCATATTCCGCCGTATTTTCTGATATGCCGCCGTAGAGCGGGGTGATCCTGTTGCGGTGCCCAAAATTTCTGCGCTGCCTTACGGCGGCCGCCCCCAATTTTGACCGCAGCCACTCGCTCCTCTCGCTTCATCCGCCACCGGCGGCGCTCGATTCGCTCCCCTCACCCCGCCGCCCGGCTACGCACCGCATTCTCAAAACTGTCATTGCGAGCCAGTGACCGACGTCACTGGTGTGGCAATCCGTACTCCTTCCTCACACCCCCGACTTTCCCCTTTCCGTTTTCCGCTTTCAACTATTTCTTTCTCTCCCCCATCACCTCAATGTCAAATCCCCCGTGCAGCGCCAAATAGGTCTGGGGCGCCGGCCGCATGAGGTTCCATAGCCCCACTCCTTGAAGGCCCTTTTCCGCCGCCAGCCGGAATTTTGCATAGCTGCTGCGCGCGTCCTCGAACCACACCTCGTGCTCCACGCCGTCGGGCGCCGTGTAGCGGAACCACGGTGCCTGCGCCGTTTCGTCGAACCGAATTTCCGCCCCGTACCGTCTGGCCAACGCCAGCGCCTCCTGAGGCGAAATGGACTCCGCGCGGGTCAGCCCCTCTCTAAAGGGCAGCGGCCAGTCGTAGCCGTACACCGGCACGCCCAAAAACAGCTTCTCCGCCGCGATCTCCGTCAGCGCGTAGTCCAGCACCTGCCGCACCTTGTTCAGCGGCGCCACCGCCATGGGCGGCCCTGCGGTATAGCCCCATTCGTAGGTCATCAGCAGCACGCCGTTGGCCGCCTGCCCCAGCGCGGCGTAGTCGTGCGCCTCGTATAGAAGCCCCCGCTGCCCCGCAAAGGTCTTGGGCGCCAGTGCCGCCAGCACGGAGTAGCCCAGCGAATTCAGCTCCCGCCGCAGCATGACCACGAAGGCGGCGTAGGCCGCTCCCAGCTCCGGCCGGATGTACTCAAAGTCCACGTCCAGCCCGCCGTAGCCCTTTTCCTTCAAAATCTCCTTCACCTGCTCCAGCAGTTCCTCCTGCTGCGGTCCGCTCTGCAAAAGCGCCTCCGCCCGCGCCGAGGAGAACCGCCCCTCCTCCGTCAAGGACGCCAGGTGCATCCACGGCTGCACGCCGTACTGCCCCGCTGCCGCCAGAATGCCCTCGTCCCGCAGGGGCATCAGCCGCCCGTTCGCCCCGATGCCGTAGGTAAACGGCGTCACATAGGTCATGTAGGGCAGCACCTGCCGCAGCAGGTCGTTTCCGATGAAGGGATAGGCGTAGCCGTTCACCCCCAGCGCCCCGCCCTTGGGCGCGTCCTTCAGGGTCACAATCAGCTCCTCCCCGGGCGTCAGCGTTCCCTGCCCCTGTAAAAAAATGTTGTTTTGAAAAATTTCTCTGGAGGACACGCCGTATTTCCTTGCTATGGAATACACCGTGTCCCCCGACCGCACGATATGTGTCTTCTCCGGCAGCAGGATCACCAGCGTCTGCCCCGTCACCAGCGTCCCGTCCGCCGGCACTTCGTTCTGCTTCTGCAGCAGGCGGGCGGACACGCCGTACTGCTGCGCAATGGAGAAAAGGCTCTCCCCCTTCTTCACCACATGGATCCTCATTTTCGTTTCCTCCTCTCGGCTGCGGCGCAGCACGCACGCAGTATATGCAAATACCCCGCCGAATAGAAGGCACGCGGACGCTCCGCCCTGCATACAATGGAGAAACATCTGCGGCAAGGAGGAAGCGGTATGAAAGAGATCACGGTGGCCTTGGCCGGCAATCCCAATGTGGGCAAGTCCACGGTCTTCAATGCTCTGACGGGGCTCCACCAGCACACGGGGAACTGGCCGGGGAAGACGGTGGCCTCGGCGGAGGGCAGCTTCCGCACGGGGGACTGCCTGGTGCATCTGGTGGATCTGCCCGGCACCTATTCTCTGAGCGCCGACTCTCCGGAGGAGGAAGTCACCCGCGACTACCTGCTCTCCGGCGCGGCAGATGTTGTTCTGGCGGTGGTGGATGCCACCTGCCTGCGGCGCAACCTGAACCTTGTGCTGCAAATACGGCAGATCACGCCCCGCCTTGTGGTGTGCGTGAACCTGCTGGACGAGGCGGAAAAGGACGGCGTTTCGGTAGACCTTGCCGCCCTTTCACGGCTGCTGTCCTGCCCGGTAACGGGGGCTGCCGCCCGCAGTGGTCGGGGACTTGGGGCGCTGACCGAGGCCGTCACGGCGCAGACAGAATGTGTAAAGCCCGATGACCCTTGGCGCATCCCTTACCCCGCCGCCGTTGAGAGCGCCCTGTCCCTGCTGCCCTGTCCTCGGCATCGGGGGCTTGCACTGCTGTGCGGCGAGCTTTCCCCGCTGCCGCAGGAGCAGGCGGCGTTTTTGCTGGCGCAGAAAGCGCTGGGCAGCCTCACCGGCCGCCCGCTGCGGGATGCCGTCACTGCCGCGCGGGTGCAGCGGGCGGAGGAAATAGGAAAAGCCTGCCTGCGCTGCAAGCATCCGCCCCACCGGCGAGATCGGCTGCTGGATCGGCTGCTCACCGGCCGTCTGATAGGCATCCCCGCCATGCTGCTGCTGTTGGGCGCGGTGTTCTACCTCACCCTTTGGGGCGCCGGTGCACCCTCGGCCTTTTTGCAGTCCGTCCTGCTGGGCCTCGTGGAGCCGATAAAGACCGGCCTTTCCTCGCTGGGCGCGCCGCTCTGGCTGCAGGGGCTGCTGGCCGACGGGGTCTACCGCACCACGGCGTGGGTGGTGGCGGTGATGCTGCCGCCCATGGCCATCTTCTTCCCCCTGTTCACGCTGCTGGAGGACGCGGGCTACCTGCCGCGGGTGGCCTTCAATCTGGACGGTCTCATGTGCCGCTGCGGCGGCCACGGGCGCCAGAGCCTGACCATGTGCATGGGCTTCGGCTGCAACGCCTGCGGTGTCACCGGCTGCCGCATCATCGACTCCCCGCGGGAGCGGCTCACGGCGCAGCTCACCAATTCTCTGGTGCCCTGCAACGGCCGCTTCCCCACGCTGGCGGCGCTGATCTCCCTGTTTTTCCTGGGAAATACCGTCGGCACAGGGCGGCGGCTGCTGGCGGCGGGGCTGTTTCTGGCGGTGATTCTCTTTGCTGTGGGGATGACGCTGCTGTGCTCCAAGCTCCTGTCTGTCACCCTGCTGCGGGGGCAGGTCTCCTCCTTTTCGCTGGAGCTGCCGCCCTACCGCATGCCGCAGATCGGACGGGTGCTGGTGCGCTCGCTGCTGGACAGAACGGTTTTCGTTCTGGGGCGGGCGGTGACGGTGGCCATGCCTGCCGGAGCGGTGCTTTGGGGGCTGGCGCATCTTCGGGCGTGCGGGCAGCCGCTTTTAACGGTTCTGGCCGGATTAT
Source organism: uncultured Eubacteriales bacterium (assembly GCA_900313295.1). Lineage (GTDB taxonomy): Bacteria > Bacillota > Clostridia > Oscillospirales > Oscillospiraceae > Vescimonas. Next base: position 4,479 of record OMQS01000018.1, on the reverse strand, counting down.
TGCAGCCGCTGGGCGGGGTCATGGGGCTGGACGGCATGGTGCTGCTGGCCTTTTTGCTGGCCTTTCCCGCCAACGAGATCATGCTGCCTATTCTGGCCATGGGCTATCTCTCCACCTCCACCATGGTGGAGGTGGAAACCGACCGGTTGGGGCAAATTCTGACGGCCCACGGGTGGTCGTGGCAGACCGCGGTTTGCGCGGCGGCGCTGTGCCTTTTGCACCTGCCCTGCGGCACCACCTGCCTGACGCTGCTGCGGGAAACGGGCAGCAAAAAGTGGACGCTGGTGGGCATGCTGCTGCCCCTGGGCATGGGTATTCTGGTCTGCTGCCTGCTCAACGCTCTGTTCTTTTTCCTATAAAATAATTAACATTTTATATAACATATTTGATAACATATTATGCAAAAAAGCGGACGGCCATATAGGCTAAAACGGCGGAAAAAGCCGCCTGCAGGAGCTTGCCGCAGAAATACCGTCCCATGTTCAGTCCGGTGCCGGCCAGCACCGACGCCGTCTGTCCGTGGACAGACAGACCGCCCCACCCCAGCAGCGCCGCCGCCCACACAAAATCCGACGGAGTGCTTCCCAGCCGCACCACGCCGCCCGTCAGCTCGATGAAGCCCAGCGCCGCCGGATGGGTGATGCCCGTCAGCTCCGCCAGCAGCGCCTGCACAACCAGCGCAAAGACCACAAAGCCGCAGATGCGCACCATGGCGCCGGCGGAATCCTGCACGGAGTGGATGAAGGCGGGGAGGATTTTTTCCGGCGGGGACGACGGGAGCAGGCTTCTCCGGCAGGGGTGGCCTTTTTTCTTTTGCAAAATGCCCACCATGACGGCGGAGAGGGCGTGGATGACATATAAAGCCACGCCGGAGCGCAGGCTCTGGAAGCAGCCGAGACCCACCACGCCCAGAATGAAGGACGGGCCTGCGTTGTTGCAAAAGGCCAGCAGGCGCTGGGCTTCGTCCTTTTCCAGCCGGCCTGCCCGATAGAGCTGACCTGCGGTGCGGCCGCCCACGGGGTAGCCCCCCAGCAGACCCAGAAAAAGGGCGGAAGCGCCTGCGCCGCCCACGCCGAACAAATGCTCCGTCACCGGCGCCAGACGCCGCCCCACGCCCTCGGCAAAGCCCAGCGACGTGAACAAGCCCGACACCACAAAATACGGAAAAAGCGCCGGCACCACCGAGCGGGCGCATAGGGTCAGACCCCGACGCACCGCCTCACCGGCGACGGCGCTGCGCACCAGCAGCAGCGCCATGACCCCCAGCAGACCCAGCGCCTGCCACATCCTTTTTTTCAATGCCTCGCCCCCTTATGCCCTTACTGTATGCGGCAGGGGGGCGGGGGATGAAGAGTGGAAAGTTGAAAGCGGAAAATGGAAAGCTGGGGGGATGCGGGGAGAGAGTACGGATTGCCACGTCGCTGCGCTCCTCGCAATGACATTTTTATGAAAATGCACCGAATAGCGTAGGGGAGAGAACTCCGTCCCTGCGCATGGTATGGGGGTGCGGTGCAAGAACGGCGGCGGGGTGAGGGTACCCCGCCCTACGGCGTGAATGGGGGGTGCGGTGCATGGGGTATTATGGATTGCCGCACCAGTGACGTCGGTCACTGGCTCGCAGTGACAGATTTTTGAGGCGCGGGGTGTTTATCGGGCGGCGGGAGGATAGGGAGTGGGGGTGTCGGTGCGGCCGAGGAGGTAGTCTGTGCTGGCGGAATAAAAATCCGCCGCCATTCTGGGCACGGCTGTAATTGGGATCGTTGTGGCGATCGCTCTGCTGAGTCGAGGAAGCGCCGCGTCCGTGGCAAAGCGCTACTGCGACGGCTTTGTCGGCAATGCGAAGGTGCAGGCCGGATTGACGGCTTACGACCGGAAGGCGCGGCAGCTGGGGTATTACGACGAGGATGACTTTTTTGAAGCCATGAGCGACAAATATGACGAGAATATCACCTCGTGGGGCAGCTTCTTTAAGGCGAAAAACAAATCCGACAAGGAAACGATAGAGGATCTGGTAGGAAAGTATAAAATTACAACGGAAGTCACGAGGACAAAGGATATATCCGTAAAAAAGCTGCTGGAGGAAAATTCCCGTTTGATCGAAGGGCTGGAGGCGAAAGGCCTGATAGACAGGGATGATATTTCCGCAGCGAAGGAGATCGTCGTGAAGATGAAAGTGAAGGGCGAAGACCAGACGGTCAGAAATACCTATGACATGTATTTGGTGAAAATCGGCGGAGCGTGGAAAGTGCTCGATTATGATGTCGATTTCGATTACGACGACTGAGAAAAAAGCTCCCGATGCAAGGGCATCGGGGGCCTTTTTATAATTTTACAGCTTTGTGACCATGGGGATGACCATGGGGCTGCGCTTGGTGTGCTTGTAGAGGTAGCTGCTGACGGCGCTGCGGACGGAGCGGGAGACCTCGCCGTCGTCCCGACGCCTGCGGGCGGGCATGGCATCCACCGTTTTCTGCGCCACATCGCGGAGCTGGCGCAGGAGATCCTCGGACTCCTTTACATACACGAAGCCTCTTGTCACGATCTCCGGCGGACACAGGAGCTGGTGGTCGTGAGAGGACATGGGGAGCACCACCACCACCATGCCGTCCTCGGCCAGGAGCTTGCGGTCGTTGAGCACTACGGCGCCTACTTCGCCCACGCCGGAGCCGTCCACGAACACCTCGCCGGCGGGGACGCTGGACTCGCACTTGATGTGCTTGCCGGTGATCTCGATGACGGAGCCATTGTCGGCCACGACAATATTATTGGGGCTCATGCCCATGGACTCCGCCACCCGCTTATGAATTTGCAGCATGCGCTGCTCGCCGTGGAGGGGGATGAAGAAGCGGGGTTTGGTGAGGGCATGGATGATCTTCAGCTCCTCCTGACAGGCGTGGCCGGACACATGGAGCATATCCGCCTTGTCATACACCACATCCACGCCCTTGCGGAACAGCTCGTTAATGACACGCCCTACGGTGACCTCGTTGCCGGGAATGGCGGAGGCGGAGATAATGACCTTGTCCGTGGGGCCTACGTCGATCTGCTTGTGGGTGGAGAAGGCCATGCGGTAGAGGGCACTCATCTCTTCGCCCTGGGAGCCGGTGGTGACGATGACCTGCTGCTCGGGGGGGAGATTCTTCAGACGGTTCAGGTCTACCACGGTGCCCTTGGGCACCTTCATATAGCCCAGCTCTGTGGACACCTTCATGATATTTTCCATGCTGCGGCCGGTGACGGCGACCTTGCGCCCGCAGGCATGGGCGGCGTCGATGACCTGCTGGATGCGGTGAACATTGCTGGCGAAAGTCGTGACGATGATGCGCTTTTTGCAGCCGGCAAACTGGCGGGCAAAGGTCTTGCCCACAGCGCGCTCGCTCATGGTGTAGCCGGGGCGCTCCACATTGGTGGAGTCGGCCAGCAGAGCCAGCACGCCCTCGTGACCCAGAGCACCGAAGCGCGCCAGGTCGATGACCTCGCCGTCGATGGGGGTGGAGTCGATCTTGAAGTCGCCGGTGTGGACGATGGTGCCCATGCGGGTGTGGATGGCAAAGGCCACGGAGTCGGCAATGGAGTGGTTCACATGGATGAACTCCACCTGGAACTTGCCGGCGCGGACGGTGCTGCCCGGCTCCACGGTGATGATCTTGGTGGAGTCCAGCAGCTTGTGCTCTTGGAGCTTGAGCTTGACAAGGCCGGCGGTGAAGCGGGTGCAGTAGATGGGCATATTCACCTGCTTGAGCACATAGGGAATGGCGCCGATGTGATCCTCGTGGCCGTGGGTGATGAAGAGGCCGCGGAGGCGGCTGCGGTTTTTGACAAGGTAGCTGACGTCGGGAATGACGCAGTCGATGCCGTACATGTCGTCGCCGGGGAAGGCCATGCCGCAGTCCACCACGATGATCTCGCCGCCGTACTCATAGACGGTCATGTTCTTGCCGATCTCGTTGAGGCCGCCCAGAGGGATGATTTTCAGTTTTTCTGCCATAAAAGTTTTGATTCTCCTTTTTGTGATCCGGGGTCACAAGGGCGGTGCGCGCGGAAAAATGCGCGCCAAAACAAAGGCGATCCGCCTGCGCTTGGCCCTGCATCGCCTTGCGCGGCGGCGGATGACCGCCTGAATGTGACCGTATTTGAAATGTTTCGGGGGATAAGCCCCGTTTATCGCATCGCAGCGTCCACATGGCTGCGAAAAGATACGAATGAAGCCGGCAAAAATTCCTGCGGGATTTTCTGCCAAAAAGTGCCGCCTGCGGGCCGTCGAGGACGCCGCCCCCTACGGAAGCATAATGGGAAGGGCGGAGCGTGGCCGGCGGGCGGGGCAGAACCCCGCCCCTACGCAGGGGTTGGGGCGCGGCGCGTGGGGGATTACGGATCCCCACGTCGCTTCGTTCCTCGGAATGACAGGGAGCAGAAAAGTTTTCGCCTAATTTATTTCATAGTATAACACAATTATTACCATTTGTACACCCCCAACCG
>OMQS01000125.1 GCA_900313295.1 uncultured Eubacteriales bacterium | reverse complement strand
TCGGAGATCCTCATTTCGCTGATGATGGTGTCCATGGTCATGATGATGCTGACCCGCTCCATCGCCTGCGGCAGACGTGTGAAGGAAGTCCTCAACGAGGAGCCGCAGATCACCGACGCCGCGGCGCAGGAGGGCTTGACCGTGGCCGACGGCTCCATCCGCTTCGACCATGTGTATTTCCGCTATAATGCGCAGGGGCAGACGTGGAATCTGGAGGACATCAATTTGGACATTCCCTCCGGCGCCACCGTAGGCATTCTGGGCGGCACCGGCAGCGCGAAAACCACGCTGGTGAGCCTCATCCCGCGGCTCTATGAGGCCACCGAGGGCAGCGTCAGCGTAGGCGGCCGCGACGTGCGGGAGTATACCATGCAGCACCTGCGCTCTGCCTGCGCCATGGTGCTGCAGAAAAACACCCTGTTTTCCGGCACCATTCGGGAAAACCTCCGCTGGGGCGACGAAAACGCCACGGACGAGGAGATGCAGGCGGCCTGCCGCATCGCCTGTGCCGAGGAATTCATCGAGAAAATGCCCGACGGCTACGACACCCATATCGAGCAGGGCGGCACCAATGTGTCCGGCGGGCAGAAGCAGCGCCTGTGCATCGCCCGCGCCATTTTGCGAAAGCCCAAGGTGCTGATTCTGGACGACTCCACCTCGGCGGTGGACACCGCCACAGACGCCGCCATCCGGCAGGGGCTGCGGGAGACCCTCTCCGGCACCACCAAGCTCATCATCGCCCAGCGTATCTCCTCCGTGCAGGAGGCGGACATGATCATTGTCATGGACGACGGAAAAATTTCCGGCGTGGGCACCCATGAGGAGCTGCTGAAAACCAATGAAATTTACAGGGAAGTCTATGAATCCCAGCAGGGAGGAGGCGAGATAGATGGCTGACGAAAAACGCAGACCCGGCCCCCACGGCCCCGGCGGCGGGCAGCGCCACGGCTACCAGAAGCCCAAGGATATGAAGGGCACCGTGAAAAAGCTGCTGGCCTACATGGGGCGCTACAAGGGCGCTCTGGCGCTGGTGGCGGTGTGCCTGGTGGTGAGCAGCGGCGCCTCCGTCCTCTCCAGCTACCTGCTCAAGCCCGTTATCAACGACTATATCCTCCCCGGGGACTTTGCGGGGCTTATCCGCATGCTGTGCGTGCTGGGGGGCGCCTTTGCCCTGTCGGCGGCGTGCTCCTATGCCTACGCGCGGATCATGGTGCACATCGCCCAGAACACCGTTTCCGCCATCCGGCGCGACCTGTTCAATCACCTGCAGAGCCTGCCTCTGCGGTACTTTGACACCCATCAGTCCGGCGACCTCATGAGCCGCTTCACCAATGACATCGACACCATTTCGGAGATGATCAACTCCAGCTTTGCCAACCTCATCTCATGCGCCCTCACGTTTCTGGGCACCATTGCCATGATGCTCTACCTGAACTGGGTGCTGACGCTCATCACCTTTGCCTTCTTGGCGCTGATGCTGCTCACGGTGAAGACCATCGGCGGCCGCAGTCGGGTGAGCTTTCAGCGCCAGCAGGCGGCGCTGGGCAGCGTGAACGGCTATGTGGAGGAGATGATCGAGGGGCAGAAGGTCATCAAGGTCTTCAACCACGAGCAAAAGACCATCGACCAGTTTGACGCCCTCAATGAGAGCTACCGTCAGGCGGCCACCGCCGCTCAGGCCTACGCCAGCTCCATGATGCCCGCCATGGGCAACCTTTCCCGCATCAACTACGCCGTCACCTGCTGCGTGGGCGGCCTTCTGGCCATCGGCGGCGTGGGCGACATCGGTTCTCTGGCGGCCTACCTGCTCTATGTCAAGCAGGTGTCTCAGCCCATCGCCCAGATCAGCCAGCAGGTGAACACCATCTTGGCCGCCGTGGCCGGCGCCGAGCGCATCTTCGCCGTCATGGAGGAAAAACCCGAGCCGGATGAGGGCAAGACGGTTCTCGTCCGCGTGGAAAAGAACGGCGAAAAGCTGACGGAGGTGCCTCACCGCACCGGGAGCTGGGCGTGGAAAGCGCCGGACGGCAAGCTCACGGAGCTGCAGGGTGATGTGCGTTTTGACCATGTGGATTTCGGCTACACGCCGGAAAAGACCGTGCTCCACGACGTGAGCCTTTACGCAGAGCCTGGCCAGAAGATCGCCTTTGTCGGCTCCACCGGCGCCGGAAAGACCACCATCACCAACCTCATTAACCGCTTTTATGACATTGACGCGGGGACGATCACATACGACGGCATCGACGTGCGCAGCATCGAGAAAAACTCCCTGCGCCGCTCCTTGGGCGTGGTGCTGCAGGACACGCACCTGTTCACCGGCACCATCGCCGAGAACATCCGCTACGGCCGCCCCGATGCCACCGACGAGCAGGTGGTGGCCGCCTCCAAGCTGGCCAATGCCGATCCCTTCATCCGCCATCTGCCCCAGGGCTATGACACCCCCATCACCGGTGACGGCGGCAGCCTGAGCCAAGGCGAGCGGCAACTGCTGGCCATTGCCCGGGCGGCGGTGTCCGACCCGCCGGTGCTCATTCTGGACGAGGCCACCTCCTCCATCGACACCCGCACGGAGAAGCTCATCGAAAAGGGCATGGACTCCCTCATGGCCGGCCGCACGGTGTTCGTCATTGCGCACCGGCTCTCCACCGTCCGCAACGCCCAGGCCATCCTGGTGCTGGAGCAGGGGGAGATCATCGAGCGGGGCGACCACGAGGATCTGCTGCGGCAGAAGGGGCGCTACTACCAGCTCTACACCGGTCAGAGCGAGCTTTCTTGATTTCAAACAAAAATATTCAGGATAATAATTTTAAGGAGGAACAGAACATGACGGAAAAGGAACTCATCCAAACGGCCGTGAAAATGCTGGATATGGCCTACGTCCCCTACTCCCACTTCCCCGTGGGAGCGGCGTTGGAGTGCGACGACGGCACGGTGTATACCGGCTGCAACATTGAAAACGCCGCCTTCGGCCCCACCATCTGTGCCGAGCGCACAGCCATCGCCAAGGCGGTCAGCGAAGGCCACCGCTCCTTCCGCCGCATCGCCATCGCCGGCCGCTGCGAACAGCTCTGCGTGCCCTGCGGCACCTGCCGGCAGGTGCTGCGGGAGTTTGCGCCGGACATCGAGGTCATCTGCCTCAACGGCAAGGGAGAGGCGCGGCACTTCGCCTTGAAGGAGCTGCTGCCGGAGAGCTTCGGGCCGGAATACCTGTGACCGATCCGGCGCGGCGGACATAGAATGGAGCAGTCCGTCCGGAGGAGGTCTTTCCCTGTGCAAGAGGATCTTTCCAGTCTGGGCAGCGGGCAGCGGGGCGTCATCACGGAGCTGCAATTTTCCGGCGGGAAAAGGCGGCGGCTCATGGAGCTGGGATTCATCGCCGGCGCTACGGTGACGGCTCTGCAAAAGGCGCCCTTCGGCGGTGCCGTGTCCTATGAGGTCATGGGAACGGTGATCGCCCTGCGGCCGGCCGATGCCCAGCGTATCGGGATTCGCAGAATTAATTAAAAAAGCGCGGGGCGTCCACCAAAACGCCCCGCGCTTCCCGTTATCCCCCC
>OMQS01000026.1 GCA_900313295.1 uncultured Eubacteriales bacterium | reverse complement strand
TGGCGGAGCTGCAGACCCTCTTGCAGCGAAAAACGGAGCTGGAGGCGAAAAAGGCGGGGTATGACGCCCGCATAGCCGCCATTGAAAATAATCCCCTCCTGACGCCGGAGCAGAAGGAGGAGCAGATCGCCGCCGTCAAGGCCGAGAGCGGCTATGTGCAGATGGAGGCGGAGCTGGCGGAGGTCGACCTGCGCCTGGCCGCCATGGGTAAGGACTGGGAGCATCTGCTGGGCGAGATCGAGCGGTTGCAGGAGCAGCTGCGGCTTTTGCGGGAGAAGATCCGGAAATTCAAGGAGGACAACGCCGTGCTGGCGGGCATGGTGGAGCAGATCACCTCCGGCGCCATGACCGTGGCCGACGGCGTGCAGCAGATCATAGCCGGCAATATTCAGATAGACAGCGCCCTGACCCAGCTGGAGTCGGGTCTGGCTGCCATTGAGGAGAGCCGCGCCTCGGCGCTGGAGCAGACGAATCTGCAGGATGTGCTGCAGCTGAGCACCGTGAGCGCCCTGCTGACGGCGCAGAACTTCTCCATGCCGGCGGGGTATATCGCGGACGACGACGGCGTGCAGTACATGGTGTCCGTGGGCGACAGCATCTCCACACGGGAGGAACTGCAGGAGCTGATCCTGTTCGACCTGGGCATGGAGGGCGTGGAGCCGATCCGGCTGGAGGACGTGGCGGAGGTGTTCGTCACGGACAACGAGGGCAGCATCTACGCCAAGCTCAACGGCGAAAACGGCGTCACCGTTACCTTCAACAAGCAGTCCACCTACGCCACGGCGGAGGTGTCGAAAAACATCTCCCAGCGGTTCGAGGAGCTGACGGGGGAGTACGACGGACTGCATTTCACCCCCCTCATGGATCAGGGGGACTACATCCGCATCATCATCAGCTCCATCTTCTCCAGTCTCGGCTGGGGGGCGCTGTTCGCCATACTCATTCTGTATCTGTTCCTGCGGGATCTGCGGCCTACGGTCATCACGCTGGTGTCCATCCCCGTGAGCGTTATTTTCGCGGTGGTGCTGATGTATTTCTGCGGTGTGACCATTAACATGATATCCCTGTCTGGCCTTGCGGTGGCGGTGGGCATGCTGGTGGATAACTCCGTGGTGGTCATTGAAAACATCTACCGCCTGCGCGCCAAGGGCGCCACGGTGACTCAGGCGGCGGTGGCGGGCGCGGGGCAGGTGCTGGGCGCCATCACGGCCTCCACTCTCACTACAGTGTGCGTGTTTTTGCCCATCGTGTTCGTGGAGGGCATCACGAAGCAGCTGTTCACCGATCTGGCGCTGACCATGACGTTTTCGCTGCTGGCCAGCCTTGCGGTGGCACTGACCCTGGTGCCGGCCATGGCCTCCGGTATGCTGAAAAAGGATAAGCGCATCAAAGACGGGCTTCTGAGCAAAATTTACCCCTTCTACCGCCGCGCCGTGGCCTGGGCACTGCGGCACAAGGCGGCGGTGCTGGGCACGTCTGCGGCGCTGCTCGTCGCCACGGCGCTACTGACGGTGCAGCGGGGCTTCGTGTTCATGCCGGAGATCGACCTGAACACGGTGTCCGTGACCATCACCATGCCCGAGGGCTGCGACCACGACAAGGCGGCGGAGCTGGCCGACGAGGTGACGCGGCGGGCGCTGACCATTGAAAACGTGGAGACCGTGGGAGCCGCCATGTCCTCCAGCTCGGCCATGTCTATGATGAGCATGGGCGGCACCGGAGGGGACTACGACGTGACGGCCTATGTTATCGTGCCGGAGGGCGAGAGCGGCAACGCCGTGGGCAAAAAGCTGGTGGAGCTGTGCGAGGACATGGAGTGCAAGGTGAGCTACTCCGGCGCGGCGGACGGCATGACCCAGATGATGACCGGCAGCGGCATCACCCTGCGGGTCTACGGCGACGACATGGAGCAGCTGCAGGAGGCGGCCAAGACCGTGGGCGAAGCGCTGGAAGGCGTAGAGGGCGTGCGGGAGGTGTCCGACGGTCTGGAGGAGGCGACTCCCGCCGTTCATCTGACGGTGGATCGGGCGAAGGCCATGCAGCACGGCATGACCGTGGCGCAGGTGTATATGCAGGTGGCCTCGGCGCTGTCTACCTCCACGACCGGTGCCGACATGACGCTGGACGGGCAGAGCATGGGCGTGACCATCGCCCTGCCGGAGGAGCAGGCGGTGACGATGGAAAACCTGCCGGAGCTGGAGATCAAGCCTGACTCCTCCATGAGCGGCGCCATGACCTCCATGAGCGGCACCGCCAGTTCTATGGGCTCTTCTATGGGTTCTATGGGAACTTCTGTGGGCGGCTCGGCGGCAAGCTCCGGCGAGAGCTTCCGGCTGGGCGACGTGGCCACGGTGGAGCGCACCGTGAGCATGAACACCATCAGCCGCATGGAGCAGCGCCGCTGCATCACGGCCACGGCCACGGTGGCCGACGGATACAACGTGACCAAGGTGTCGGCGGCGGCCATAAAGGCCGTGGAGGCACTTGAGCTGCCGGAGGGCGTGATCGCCGAGTTCGACGGCGAGAACGAAACCATCATGGAGGCCATGAGCCAGCTGCTGCTGATGCTGGCGCTGGGCATCCTGCTGGTGTATCTGGTGATGGTGGCGCAGTTCCAGTCGCTGAAGTCCCCGTTCATTGTCATGTTTACGATCCCTCTGGCCTTCACGGGGGGCTTTATCATCCTGCTCATTGCGGGGGTGGAGCTGAGCGTGGTGTCCCTCATCGGCTTCGTGATGCTGGTGGGCATCATCGTCAATAACGGCATCGTGCTGGTGGACTACATCAACCAGCTGCGGCTGGACGGCATGGAGCGGCGGGAGGCCATCATCGAGGCCGGCATCACCCGCCTGCGCCCCATCCTCATGACGTCCATCACCACCATTCTGGGTCTGCTGGTCATGGCCTTCGGCGGCGACGCGGGCACGGCGCTGATGCAGCCCATGGCGCTGGTGTGCATCGGCGGACTGGTGTACGCCACGCTGATGACGCTGCTGGTGGTGCCGTGTATGTACGACATCATCAGCCGCAGGGAGCTGCGGAAGGTGGCCGAGAGCGACCTAAGCTACGAGGAGTAAAAATTTGTAATTTTTCCACATTATAAAATTATAAAAAAGGCACGGCATCGAAGGGGGGGATGCCGTGCCTATGCACTTTTTGGGGAAGAGAAAATGAAAGGGGCGTGCGGTGCGTTTGACGGGCGGGACGATGTGGGCATCGTCCCCTACGGGAGCATTATAAATAATGCGCAGGGGCGGCGGCTCTGCCCCGCCCGTTTTGCCGGATTTGGGGCGCACAGACGGGCGGGCTGGAGGCGCGATGCAAGGCGGGGGACGCAAAAACCGCCACGGCGGCTTCGGGGCGCGTGGCGGCTAAAATGCGGCATGGTTCTTTCAAAAAATTAAAAATTCATGAAAATTCGATGGGCGTGCGGTGGCAGACTTCGCGGATCTTCTGCTGCAACGCCTTGAGGTCTACGAAAGCTTCCGGTTTTTTTGCGGTGTCCCGCAGCAGGGCGGCGGGGTGGTACAGGGCGGTCATCCAGATGCCGTTTTTATCGAAAAACAGGCCGTGCTCCTGGGTGATCTTGAAGTCCGGACGGATCAGCTCCATGGCGGCCACGCGCCCCAGACACACGATGATCTTCGGCTGCATCAGCTCCGTCTGACGCCGCAGATAGCCGAGGCAGGCGGCCTTTTCGCCATCCAGCGGGTCGCGGTTCTGGGGCGGGCGGCACTTGACGATGTTGGTGATATACACCGACTCCCGCTTCAGGCCGATCATGGCCAGCATGTCGTCCAAGAGCTTTCCGGCCGCGCCCACGAAGGGCAGACCCTGCTCGTCCTCATTGGCGCCGGGGCCTTCACCGATGAACAGCACTTCTGCGTCGGTGCGGCCTGTGCCGAAGACCACGTTTTGCCGCGTGTCCGCCAAGGGGCAGGCACGGCACTGCAGACATTCATTTTGCAGCTCTTCCCAAGGGGTCATAGGGGGTTCCTCCCGATAATATTTTTTCGCGGGCATAACCCGCCCTCACCGGTGGGACACTGAGAGGTGAGGTGAATGGATTTGTACTGGTTTTGGATATTTATGTTTTACAGCTTGGGGGGCTACGGGCTGGAGAAGCTGTACGCCCTCGCCATGCGCGCCCGACATCGGGTGCGCAAGTGCTTTCTGCTGCTGCCGCTGTGTCCGGTGTACGGGCTGGCCATGATGGCGGTGCTGCGTCTGGCGGGGGACACGGAGCGGTTCTGGCAGCTGGCGCTCTACGGGGGCATTCTCTGCACCGCCGTGGAGTATGTCGTGCATTTTTTATACGAAAAATGCCTGGGGGTGCTGTTCTGGGACTACAGCGGCACCCATCTCGATCTGAACCGGCGCATCTGCTTTCCCTTCGGGGTGGCGTGGGGCGTCCTGTCGGCGCTGGCGGTGCGGTATGTGCAGCCGCGGCTGGAGCCGGTCATTGCCGCCATACCGTCGGAGGTGACCCTATGCGCCGTTTTGCTCCTGACGGCGGACAGCTTTTTCTCCGCCCGGATCCTGCGCCGCAGCGGCAATATCGACCTGCTGGGGCTGGGAAACCTGTGGCGGGAGCTGCATCAGATATAGCGGCTGAGCCAGTCGTGAATGTCGGCGTACACCGTCTGCTGCATGGGCTTTTCGTTGAGGATCTCGTGGCGCAGGCCGGGGTAGAGCTTCAGCGTCACGTCCTGCATGCCGGCCTTTTGGAAGGCGGCGCAGGAGCGCTTCACGCCCTTGCCCATGGCGCCCACGGGGTCGTCCTCGCCGGCGATGAAGAGCACGGGCATGGAGGTGTCCATTTTTTTCAAATTGGCGGGCTTTTGGTTGAAGCGGATGCCCCCCAGCATATCCCGAAACAGACCCACCGTGGCGTCCGCGCCGCAGAGAGGGTCGGCGATGTAGCGGTCTACGTTCTCCGGATCCGCCGAGAGCCAGTCAAAGCCCGTGCGGTTGGGGGCAAAGGCGCGGTTGTAGCCGCCGAAGGCCAGAGCGGTGACGAAATCGCTGGTGGAGCTGCCGCCGTTCTTGTAGTAAAACCGCTTGGCGATGAGGCT